>JBCDBL010000219.1:0-1585 GCA_039183635.1 Pseudomonadota bacterium | reverse complement strand
GGGGGGGCGGGGGGCGCCGCATGAACGCCAAACGCTGCGTTTTTAATGCGCAAACCGCAAGCCCCCTCCGACCCGCACGTAACGCGCGGCCCACCTCCCCCGCACGCTGGGGAGGAAACCCGCCACATAATTCTTATACAGATAAAAAATCGCCGGCGTTGGGGGAACAGCGCCGGCGAACCGCTCTTATGGGAAACGCGTCAGCTTTGGGGGGAGAGGCTTTTTCACATTTCCTTACGCGGCATTCTTTAGTTACTGATCAAGAATGCCCGGCCAGTTGGCGTCGGCCGCGGCGATGAAACCCGGAATGTCTTTTTCCCAATCAGCTTTTACTTTTTTGTTGAAGTTCAAATAGAGCTTGCCGTCGACAATGCTCCAGTGGCGGGCGTCGCCCTTGGCGAGGGAGCCTTGCGCAATCGCCCAGGCGCAATAGCCGCCATATTGCGGGGCGTACTGGTCAGGGTTTTCTAAAAAAGCGTCGCGGTTCGCCGCGGAGGAAAACAGCCAGGTTGCGCCTTTGTATTCCGTGGAGAACGCTTTATCGCCCTTTACCGGCGCGCCGTCGGTGAAATAGGAAACGACGTCGTAGCCCTGGACCGCCTGGCTCGAAAACCGGCCGGTGTAGATCTCGGGCTTTGCGGCGGCGGCCGCGCCGGCGAAGACGGCGAGGCCGAGCAGACTTGCGAAAAGGGCCGAAACGGCCCGTGAAACGGCGGCGTATGTCATCAGAAGATCTCCCTGCGGTGCGGCGTTGAATGTGCGCCTCAATGCATAGACCGGCGCCGGCGAAAAGTCCTCTCACCCTTTTTCACAGGACCGTGAGCCGCAGGGCGCTTTGGAGCTGAAAGCGTCCTAATCTTCCAAAAGATAATCGATCGTCGTCACCACCCGGACGACTTTGTCCGCCTGGCCCGCCTCGCCCTGGCCGTACATGTCGTTGACGAGGGCGAGGATCTGGAAATAACCCTGATTTGCGCGGAGGATCGCGCCGACGTCGCTGCCGCTGTCGGCGGCGAATTGTTCGGCGCTGTCCCGGGCGTTCCGGGTGGCCTCGGCGATCATGGCGGGCTTGATGTCGTTCAAGGCGGTGAAGCTGTAGCGCGGCCCCGCCATATCGGAGAGAATGACGCCGCGTTTCACAAGCTCCCCCGTCTGGCGGGAGAGCGCTTCGACCGTATCGACCTTGGATGAGCGCACCAGAACCGTCTGGGTGATGATGAAGCGATTGCCCTGAATCGGACCGGACCGGTATTGCTGGGCGAGCTGGTCGACCACCTCCAGCCGCTGGGGCCGGACGTCGGCGGCGGGGACGCCCCCATCGGTCAGAAACTCAGAGATCGCCGCGGTGTCCGCCTCGATTTTCGCCTGCACCTCGGAAAGCTCGTTTCCCGCGGCGGTGAACCGCAATGGCCAATTGGCGACGTCGGCGCGAACCTGACGTTCGGCGAGGCCCTTCACCGTGACGTATCTTGTCTCCTTGCGTCCTTCCAGAAATCCGTCGCCGACGAAAAACCCGGCGAGGGCGAGGCCCGCGGCCACAAGGAAGCCGCCGATGATCATCCCGCCGTTCGATGCATTTGCCGCC
>JBCDBL010000218.1:0-1731 GCA_039183635.1 Pseudomonadota bacterium | reverse complement strand
TTTTCTCCAAGTCTTTGACTTGGTTAGAAAATCGAGCGATCCGGGATCTGGTGCAACAGATTTCAGACACGTGGAGACAGATCCCGGCGCTAACACGCGCACGCCAAAACCTATGGGTTTTGGGCGCGTGTAACGTCCGGGATGACGGAACAACTCTGAATCTCAACAAGCCCTAGATCAACGTCGAACTTAGTGAACTTTAGCTAAAACCGTTCCGGCGCGGCGCCGGAGCGGTTTTTATTTGGCCCCGCCATAGGCGTGGAGTTGAGGCCCGTGTAGGCGCAGCCACGCCTTCGCCGGTTCTGCATCCCCGACAAGCTCCTTCACCACAGCCCAGAATTTCGGGCTGTGGTCCATGCGCGCCAGGTGGGCGCATTCATGGGCCGCGACATAGTCGAGCACGAAGGGCGGTGCGAGAATGAGCCGCCAGGAAAACGATAATGCGCCGGTGGAGGAGCAAGAGCCCCATCGGGTGCGGGTGTCGCGCACGCTGACGCGCGTTGTTTTTCTACCCACAGCAGCCGCGTAGGTCTCAGTGCGCTCCAAAAGCGTCGCGCGCGCCTGTCGTTTCAGCCAGTCTTCGACCCGGCGCGGCGCATGCTCTTCCGCACCGCCGACCACAATGCGCGGCGGGGCGCCATGGACCCGGCGCACCGCCCAGCGTTTTTCATCGGCAAGGCGAATAATGTGAGGCTTGCCGCGAAACGGAATTTCGGCGCCCGGGATGAAGGGAATGCGCTCCGGCGCGTTTTGCAGCTGTTCTGCAATCCAGTCGGCGCGGCTGCGGGCGAACTCCAGCGCTTCGGGCACGCAGCGTTTGCTGGGCGCGGTGACCGCGACGCATCCCGTCGCCTGATCCACCTTTACAATCAAACGCTTAGCGCGGGGGTTCACCACGAGTCGCACCGGCGCGGCGCGGCCGCCAATGTTCAATTCGCTCGACAAATACTCGCGTTTTAAACGTTTTGTCCGGGCCATAGACGCCGCCTGTCACTCCGCAGTCCGCTTTTAAAATACCTTCAAAGCCCTGTTTCGATGCGCGCGCCGGCGGGCTTCGTCAAGAGGTTTGAATTTTCCAAAACGCCTCAAGCCTTTCAGGGCCGGCCCCTCACGTGTATACGGGCCAATTATGACACCTCATTCGCGATTCTAAAGCCGTTCCCATGTCCGCCGCTGCACCCAAGTCGAAAGATAGCCCTGAGACCAAGCCGCCCGCCGCCGGCGCGACTCCGATGATGGTCCAGTACCTCGCCATTAAAGACAAAGCGCCCGATGCTCTCCTGTTCTACCGCATGGGCGATTTTTACGAGCTGTTCTTCGACGACGCCGTCAAGGCAGCCGCCGCCCTCGACATTGCGCTCACCAAACGCGGCAAGCATGGGGGCGCGGACATACCAATGTGCGGCGTGCCGCACCATTCCTACGAAAATTACCTCGCCCGCCTGATCAAGGCCGGCTTTAAAGTGGCGATCTGCGAGCAGACCGAAGATCCGGCAGAGGCGAAAAAGCGCGGCTCCAAGGCCGTCGTTGCGCGGGAGATCGTGCGATACGTCACCCCCGGCACCTTGACCGAGGAGGGGCTGCTCGACGCTCGGGAGCACAATTATCTGGCGGCTCTTGCGGTGTTGCGCGGCGGGGCGGAGATGGCGCTCGCCTGGCTCGACATGTCCACGGGGGATTTTTACGTTCGGCGTACGGATGAAGCGGCGCTGCCGTCGGACATGGCGGCCT
>JBCDBL010000217.1:0-1880 GCA_039183635.1 Pseudomonadota bacterium | reverse complement strand
TTTTTTTTTTTTTTTTACTTTCTGTGTTTTATACCCTACAATCAACAATTACATCATATCCCTTTCGCGCCCCTGGGCCTGTCCTGGTTCGTGTGTGGGTTCGCCGGGGGGCTGGCCCCGCCCCCCCCCCATCGCCAGGAATGATTGGCGTGTACTTTCAGACCTTGGCTACGGCGGGGCCTTTCCGGGAAAACGTTTTTCTCAGTTCTTCATGATGATCGTCGGTATCTTTGTGTCTCTTGGCGCCGCGCTTGTGCCGAAATATCTGATTGAGCGCGAGGTGGAGGAGGGAGCCTTGACGGAGCTTGGCGAAACGCCGTTGACGACGGAAAACAGTTATTATTTTGTACGGCCCGCCGGCGTTAAAAATCCTGATATTGATGATTTTTTAAAGTGGTTGAAGCGGTCTATCCCGAAACAGTAGCGGTCATGTGACGAGGTCGCGCTGATCCGGCAACCCCATGGAAAGAATGTAGGGCGCTTTGTTCTGCAGCGCTGTGAAATCCGCTTTTGAAGTTAAACCGCGCCACCCGTCCGCGATCATTGTCTGCGCCGTCGCGCCGCCCAGCGTCGCGCCGGGGCCGAGCAAAATCACGGCTTCGGGCGCGAACTCATGCAAGCCCGCCGTGACGGCTTTTGTAAAGTCATAGGTCTCCGTCACTTGATGTTCTAACGTATAGTCCCATAGGTCCTGCAAGGGCGTGGCTTTCGGCAGCCACACATGGCCGCGCCCGTCGATCAACGGCGTTTTGGGGGGGTGAAACAAAGAGACGGGCAAGGCGGCGCGCCCCCGCTCCGCCGTTGGCGTCTGCAGCTCCGTGTGAAAGGCCGCGTGATTGCCAAGGCGCATGGGGAAGCGACCGGTCGGGGGGAGACGCCTTTCCGCCTCGGCGAGGGCCGCGTCGTCGCCGGCGAGGACGAGCATGCCGCCGAGACGGATGGAGACATACAGGTTTTCGATCTTCTCCGTCATGGCGAGGAGGCGATCGCGTTCGCCGTCGATCTCCCGCCAGGTCTCATCCACAAAGGGGTAGATCAGTTGCCCGCCGATCAGCGCCTCTTGCATGATCGCGCCCATCGTGTTCACGACCTTAAAACCGTCCGTGTCGGACAAGGCGCCGGCGCAGGCGAGGGCGGTGTACCAGCCCATGGAGTTGCCGGTGACGGCGACAATCTCGAATTTGTCTTGGCTGATATCGAGAAAATCCGCATAGGAACAGGCGTAGATCAGGGCGGAGGCGTTGTCGCCCCTGGTGTATTTCGAAACCGAATATCGCGGTGCGCCGTCGAGGTTGGTTAAGTTGTCCTGGCCTTGTGCGTTGCGTTCGGCGTCGAATGTTTCGATGAGGCCCCGTTTGTCGCTATGGAGCCGCGCGAGATAGCCAAGTTCCGGCGCGTTGTAAACGCCCCGTCCCGGGCAGACAACCATGGCGGTCTTGCGGGTCATGTGCGCGGCTCCGCTTTATCTCCGCCTATAAGCGCCAGAGCCGCCTCCACAATGCCGTTGCGGGAGGGCAGCGTCGCGCCATAGGCGGGGCCGGTGGCGATAAAGCAATCCTCCGCCGTCAAACGGGCGGCCCTGGCGCTCGATTGCTCCGTAAACAGCGCCATCAACGCTTCGCTTTGGGAGCCGGTTTTGCGGCATTCGTCGACAATCAGAACTTTGCCGCAGGGCGCCGTCGCGGCGAGCAGCGCTTCGGCGGGCAATGGCGCAAGCCAGCGCAGGTCGATGATGCGGGCGGCGATATTGTGGCGCTCTTTCAGGATTCTCTCCGCCTGCCGCGATAAATAATACCCGTTGCCGTAGGTGACGATGGCGATGTCCGCGCCCTCGCCGAAGACGCCGACCTCGCCAAGACCGATGCGGGCATCGCCCTCCG
>JBCDBL010000216.1:0-2112 GCA_039183635.1 Pseudomonadota bacterium | reverse complement strand
GACCTCTCCCCGAAGGGGAGAGGTGAGACATAGACTTTCCCCCTAAAATCCAAAACCTTGCGGCCGCATGTCGTGGCGGGCCGCGGCGGCGTACGCCCCGGCGACGGCGAGGGCGAGGCCATCCTGCAAAGCCGGCGCAATCACCTGCACGGACAAGGGCAGACCATCAGCGGAGAACCCCGCCGGAACCGCCGTCGCCGGCAGGCCCGCGAAATTCGCAAAAGCGGTGAAATCGGCCTGGTTTTCCGGAACCGGCGCATCAAAGGCGAAGGCCGTCTGGGGCGCCGTCGGCGCAATCAAAACATCGCAGGCCGAGAACGCCGTCGCAGCGATGAGATCGACACCGCGTACGGCATCATAGGCGGCGGCGAGATCTTTGGCGGACTTGTTCGCCCCCCACTCTAAATACCCGCGGAAGGAATCAGAAAACCCATCAGGCATGCGCTCCAGAGCTTCCGAATGAGCGACAGCCCCCTCCGCCTCGCTGATCAACAGGCCGCGGCGGCGCAGCCGTCCGTAGTCATAGTTTTGCAGCGATACGTCGATCAAATCCGCACCCGCCGCTTCGAAAACCTCCGCGGCGGCGTCGAAGGCTTTTGCGACCTCCGGCATCACCTTGACAGCGCCGGCGAACGACAGCTTGCCGATCCGCACTCCTGACAAATCCGACGCCGCAAACCGCCGCGCCTCGGCGGCGTAGTCCGCACCGTCGTCCAAAGCGGACAAAACCGTAAGCATGACGCCGATATCTTCCACTGAGCGCGCGTGGGGGCCGACATGGTCGAGGGTCCAGGACAGATCGATAACGCCCTCGGTTGAGACAAGCGCGCTGTCAGGCTTGTGCCCGACTACACCGCAATAGGCCGACGGTATACGGACAGAGCCCATCGTATCAGTGCCAAGGGCGGCGGCGCACAGCCCCGCGGCGACCGCCGCGCCGGAGCCGCCGGAGGAGCCGCCGGGCGTGACCCCGGTGCGGTGCGGATTATGGCAGCGCCCGAACCAGGGATTGTCCGTGGTGGCGCCGAGGGCGCCTTCATGCATATTCAACACGCCAAGAATCACAGCTCCGCCGGCGCGCAGACGCGCCACGCACTCCGCGTCCAGGTCCGCATTACGATCTTTGTACGCCGCAATACCGGCGTGCCAGGGCGCGCCTTTAACGGCGATATTGGCTTTAACAGCGACAGGCACGCCGTCGAGGGGGGACAGCGGCGCCCCCGCCCGCCACCGCGCCGCAGACGCCTCGGCGTCTTTCAACGCCACGTCGGCGCAGACATGCACATAAGCGCCAAGGGCGTCGTTATAGGCCCCGATGCGATTAAGATATGTTTTGCATGCAGATAATGGATCTGCTTCGCCTTTGGCGAACATCCCGACAAGGCCAATGACGCCGGCCTTCACAATGTCGGCGGGGCCGGTCACGCCTTAAACCTGTTATCGATGAGGCGAATGGGCTTTTGCCGTACCTCCACTTGCGTGAGGTCCGCAAGGGCCCCTTTCTGCGCAAGCTCCACCTCAACATCGATGCCGATCTTTTGCTTCAGCAGCGCCTTGAAGTCGGGCGCGAGGGTCGTGTAGGCGGTCTCCGGCGCCGAGACCTCGGCGATCACCGTCATGTCGTCCCGCCCGGCCGCGTCGCGGTCGCAGCGGCAAATGAATTCCCCGGCGAAAACATCGAGCTCCTCCAGCATCGGCCCGACGGCCTGGGGAAAAATATTGATCCCGCGTAATTTCACCATATTGTCGGAGCGACCGAGGAAGCCTTCAATGCGCTTGAGCTGCACCCCAAGATCCGACGCATCGGTGCGCACACGCGTCACATCATGGGTGTTGAAGCGAATAATCGGGTAAATATCATCCTTATAAAGACAGGTGCAGACCATGTCCCCTTCGGACCCATCCGCCACGGGCGCGCCGGTGTCGATGTCGCAAACCTCAAGATATTGCGCATCCTCCATGACATAGAGCCCGTCCCGGTCCGGCCCTTCCCCGGCGATGGCGCCGGTGTCGCCGACGCCGTACCAATCGAAGCACTGGGGTCCGCCCCAGGCTTCAGACAGGGAATCCTTGTCCTCCCGACCCATATGGCCGGAAATCATCCGTATTTTG
>JBCDBL010000215.1:0-2113 GCA_039183635.1 Pseudomonadota bacterium | reverse complement strand
GTCGTAATCGGGGGGCGGCATATGGACCGGCTGACGATAGGCGAGCGCCATGGCGGCGACAGCGCCTCCCGTCTCTGCGATAAGGGCGTTCTCGTAGGAAAACGCAACGCCGGTGCGGCGCGCCCGGTCGGCGCCGAAATCAAGGGCGCTCTGTCCCCTCGGGGCGACCTCGCGCCAGAAAATTGAAGGGATGCCCTCCCCGGCGATGTCAATCAGCGCACCGAGGTCGCGCGTATCACCTAAACGCGCCGGCCGTATGTGAAAAACGCCCATGCAAAGAACCTGAAACGCCCGTCGATAAAGCCGCACAAGCTCCTGACGCGCAAGACCATTTGAGGCCTACAAAAGCATATTTCAGGTGAGTTTCCTACACGCTGCGGACGGGTTTTACGCCCTTGGAAAACGAGTTTGGGCGTATGACGAGACTACATCCAGGACGGAGATGGAATAGCGCCGGCGCGGGCGGCAAGGCGCACGATCTGGCCGTAAATAAACCCGATAACGGCGTAAAGCACCACGGACGTCGCGACGCCAAGACCGTGGGGCGCCATGCCCACAAGCGCCCCTGTCGCACCGCCGGCCAGGATCGATAAAGGCGTAATCGCCCATGTTCCTGTAATCGGCCGGGAAACGAAATCGGCGTAATGGTCGCGAATCGCCTCGCCCACATGACGACCATGGAGAATATCGCCGCAGACCCGGACGAACCTCTGGGCGCCGGCCTCAAACATCGTCCTTTGCCAGACGGCGAAACCGATTATGAGACATAAGGGGAAACAGGCGGCCCCGACAAGCGCGGCAGCCGGCGCGCCTGGCGCGAAGACCGACGCAGCGCCAGCGCCCGCCGCCGCGCCGCCGATCAAGAGTGAGAAGAAGGTTGCAAGTCCGCGCAAACCAATAGTCATGGCCGAAGACCTTTATCTAAAAACAGCTTACCAATGACAAAGGCTACAGCGCGGAGAAAAAGCCCCCGTTAAACGCGCTCGTGGAATTTAATGCGTATTTGAAACAATCTCGCCGCGACTGCGCCAGGACATTGCGCCCGGTCGCCCGCCGGGCGACACTTTAACCCTTATTCGCCACAATGGAGGGCCCGGCCATGGCCATCGATGCACACCGCACCCCGGACGATCGGTTTCAAGATCTGCCGAATTGGTCCTATGCGCCGCATTATGTGGAAACACTGCCGGGTTATGAGGGCTTGCGCATGCATTATGTGGATGAAGGCCCAAAAGACGCGGAAACGACATTCCTGTGTCTGCACGGGCAACCCACATGGTCGTACCTCTATCGCAAGATGATCCCTGTGTTCCTTGAGGCCGGACACAGGGTCGTTGCGCCGGATCATTTCGGCTTTGGCCGCTCGGACAAGCCGAAGGCAGATGAAACGTATACGTTTCATTTTCATCGCAACGCCCTGAAAGCGTTTTTCGAGCATATGAACCTAACCAATGTCTGCCTTGTGGTGCAGGATTGGGGCGGTGTTCTGGGGCTGACCATACCCATGGATTACCGCGACAGGATCACACGCCTTCTTGTGATGAACACGGGCCTCGGCGTCGGGCGGGAGCCGAGCCAGGGTTTTGCCGACTGGAAAGCTTACAATGCTGCGAACCCGGATCTTGATGTCGCCGCCCTCATGAAAATGTCGACCCCCATTCTGTCCGACGCAGAGGCCGCCGCCTACGCCGCCCCCTTCCCCGATAAAAGCTACAAAGCAGGGGTCCGCCGCTTTCCCGAGCTGGTGCCGATAAAACCGGACATGGAAGGGGTGGACGTCTCTGTCACCTCAGCGACATTTCTCAATCAGGAATGGGCCGGCGACAGCTTTATGGCTGTCGGCATGCAAGACATTGTTCTAACCCCGGAGATTATGGAAACGATACGCACCGTCATTAAAAATTGCCCGGAATCCATGAAACTGGAGGAGGCCGGCCATTTCGTTCAGGAATGGGGAGCCCCCGTCGCCCGGGAAGCGCTTAAGGCGTTTGGCCTTTAGTTTTTAAAGCGTCGTTGCTCGATTTGTGCAAGACGGGACCTTCAAGCCTTTGTTTTTGCGCATCGCCCAACGATAAACGGCATACACTTCGATTGGCGCTGCTTGAAAGAGGAT
>JBCDBL010000214.1:0-2256 GCA_039183635.1 Pseudomonadota bacterium | reverse complement strand
TGCATATCGTCTCTATAGAGTTTATAACTAACTCTGTTTAAAATCGCAGCTATTGTCATGTCTACCAACGAATTGTTTGATTTCATCGTCGTCGGCGCAGGTAGCGCCGGCGCACCCGTAGCAGCCCGCTTAAGCGAGTGCGGGCGTTATCGTGTTCTTCTGCTTGAAGCCGGGCCGTCGAACTTTCCCTTCTGGGTCCAGGCGCCCATAGGATATGTCTTTTGGCTGGGCCGAGAGTCCTCCCACAATTGGAATTTTGAGACTGAGCCGGAGCCGAATTGCGGGCGACGGGTCATAAATGTTCCACGCGGCCGGGGGCTTGGCGGAACATCGCTGATCAACAGTATGATGTATGTTCGGGGCGCGCCCTTTGATTATGATGACTGGCGCGATGCAGGCAATACAGGTTGGGGGTATACAGATGTTTTGCCGTTTTTCAAGAAAGCGGAAAACCATATATGGGGACAAGACGATTATCATGGCGACGGCGGGCCGCTTCATGTTCGCCAATCGCAATCGCAAAGCCCTTTGCATGCCGCCATGGTGGAGGCGGGGCGTGAACTTGGCTTTCCGCAAACGAATGACTTTAACGGCGCGCAGTATGAGGGCTTCGGCCGTTACCATCACAATCAGTTCATAGACAGCGGGCGGCGCTGCTCAACGGGGGCGGCCTATTTAAAGCCAGCGGCCACAAGGGCGAATCTTGAAATACGAACAAAGGCCCATGCAACGAAAATCGTCTTTGAAGGTAAGGAGGTGAAGGGCGTTGAATATCTTTGGCGAGGCCAGCGGTGCGCTGCGATGGCGTCCGGCGAGGTTGTTGTGTGCGCTGGCGCGTTTCAAACGCCTCAAACGCTTATGCTTTCAGGCATCGGCCCAGGCGCGGCGCTGCAACGTCACGACGTGGAGGTCGTCGCCGACAGCCCGAATGTCGGCGCTAATTTGCAGGATCATTATGGCGCTGACATTCAAGTTACATGCCGGCGCCCCATCACGCTTTACAACAGCATGCAGCCCATCGGCGCTCTACGGGCGGCGTTTGAGTTTATCTTTGCCGGTAAAGGTCCGTACTCGTTTTTTCCCTTTGATTCCGGCGCTATGATACGCAGCGCAGATGACGTGGAGCGGCCGGATCTTCAATTTGCATTCGGCGATTACACGCGGGAGAATGGTAAAAAGACCATGCACCGCCATGGGTTTAATATTGCATGGTGTCAAAGCGTTCCTGAAAGCCGCGGCGAGGTGGCGCTGAAGTCGAACAACCCTCTGGATTCGCCGCTCATACGTTACAATTTTCTTGCATCTGAAACAGACAAACGGGTGCAGCGCAGGGCGCTGCGGATTGCGCGCGCGCTGTTGCGTTCAAAAGCTTTTGCGCCCTATGTGGGGGAAGAGATTACGCCAGGTAAAGCCTGTATTTCCGATGATGATATTGATCAATATCTCGCGGAAGCGGGCGGACAACATCATCATCCGGTTGGCACGGCCCGTATGGGCTCTTCTGGGGACGATGTTGTCGATGCAAAATTAAAAGTGCGCGGAGTGAGCGGTTTACGCGTTGCAGATGCATCCATTATGCCCACCATCATCAGTGGTAATACAAATGCGCCATGTATAATGATCGGCGAGAAGGCTGCTCACCATATTCTTGAGGACACACGCATATGACAGACCGAAAAGATGCCGCGGCGCGTTTTGGGAAGCGTTGGCGTGGGTATGTTTACGATGAAGTGATGGTTCCGATGCGCGACGGCGCGCGACTGCATACATTTGTGTTTTCGCCGGAACACATAACGGAGCCATTGCCAATTATTCTCACCAGATCCCCCTATGGTTGGTCGCGTCCAGATGACGACCCCTATTATACAGGTGAGATTCATGGGGAATGGTGCATACATTCCTTCATGATAGACGAAGGCTATATTTTCATAGCACAGGACGAACGCGGACGGTTTGGCTCAGAAGGCGTTTTTGAGCACGTACGGCCCTACCACTCGGAAAGCGATCCGACTGCCGTCGATGACATTACAGACACACATGATACAATCGATTGGGCCTTGGAAAACGTCAAAGGTCATAATGGATGTGTGGGGCTGAACGGGAATTCTTATCGGGGCTGGCATGTGATGGCGGGCCTTATTCGCCCGCACCCCGCAGTGAAAGCTGCAGCGCCGTCCGCCGCTTGCTCCGAAGGGTTTATTGGCGACGATTTTTTTCACAACGGCGCTTTCGCTCTCGCGCAGTCTTTGTTGTTTT
>JBCDBL010000213.1:0-2265 GCA_039183635.1 Pseudomonadota bacterium | reverse complement strand
CGCAATTATGCCGCGCATGCCCGTGAGATGGGAAAAGATCCGGATCGCGATCCGCCCTTCTTTTTCACCAAATGGCCTGAAACGTACGTTCCTTCAAAATCGACTGTCCACTATCCGCCGTCAACGGAAAATTACCATTATGAAATTGAGCTGGTTGTCGCGATCGGCAAGGGCGGCTCAAATATTCCTGAGGATAAGGCGAAAGATCATATCTACGCCTATGCCACAGGCCTTGATATGACGCGGCGCGATCTGCAGCTTGAAGCCCGCGAAAAAGGACGGCCTTGGGACACCGGCAAAAATTTTGACCAGGCCGCGCCGATCGGGCTTCTTCATAAGGTCGAGGAGGTCGGTCATGTCGAAAACGGTCGAATTTACCTTGATGTCAACGGCGACATTAAGCAGGACGCCGATATCGCGGACCTGATATGGTCCGTTGATGAAATTATAGAGCATCTTTCACGCCTTTATGAATTGCGGGCCGGAGATCTTATTATGACGGGAACC
Source organism: Pseudomonadota bacterium (assembly GCA_039183635.1). Lineage (GTDB taxonomy): Bacteria > Pseudomonadota > Alphaproteobacteria > Caulobacterales > Parvularculaceae > JBCDBL01. The sequence goes on along the minus strand of JBCDBL010000213.1, from coordinate 1,758 downwards.
CCCGCCGGCGTCGGTCCCGTCGTCGCAGGGGACAAGCTGTCGGGCTTTATCGATGGCTTAAGTCCGGTAGAAATCACCATCGGTTCGCAGGCGTTTTAGCGATGGCGCGGCTTTTCGATTTTCCCCGCTCTTCAGCATCCTATCGTGTGCGAATAGCCTGTAATTTGAAGGCGGTCGCCTACGACAAGGTATTGGTGAACTTTCGGGAACATGCGCAACGCTCAGCGGAATATTTGGAGGTCAATCCCTCAGGTCTCGTGCCGGCTTTCGAGTCCGACGACGGGACGGTGCTGTCGCAGTCCTTGGCGATCTTGAAATTTTTGGACACCGTCTCTGCGACGCCGCGGCTCTTCCCTGCGGACCCGAAAGAAGAAAGCGCTGTTTGGGAGATGGCGCTGATCATCGCCTGCGACATTCATCCTTTGAACAATCTCAGGGTGCTGAAGTACCTTGAGAACACGCTCGGCGCTGATGAGGCGGCGCGCGACGCCTGGTACGCCAACTGGGTGAGCCTTGGTTTTGAAGGGTTGGAGGCGCGGGCGAAGGCGCGGGGCGCATCTTACTGCTATGGCGATGCGCCGACCGCCGTCGACGTTTGCCTTGTCCCGCAAATGTTCAATGCGCGCAGATTCAACGTCACTCTTGATGCGTTCCCGACTCTGGTGGACATTGATGCGCGTTTGCAGCAGATGGACGCCTTCGCCAAGGCCGCGCCCGACCAGTAAACAGCGTCGCCGCTGTTCGCGCCCTTTAATCCGTATGATGCGGGCGCGGCATGAAATTCTTCATCACCATCGACAGGCCGCCCTGGATTTGTCCGTAAACGGCTTTGGCGGCCGCATCCCCCTGGTTCGTCATCAGGAGGTGCAGAACCTCTCTGTGTTCCGATTGAAAACCCGGCGCCCGCGGCTCCTGCGCCAGGCCGAGATGCAGGATCCGTTCGACATCGTCCAGCAGGCCAGAGACAAGGTGCGCCAGGCGTGCATTGCCGGACGCCGCGGCGACGCCGACGTGAAAGTCCTTGTTCGATTGCAGGAACGCACTCTCGCTGTCGGGATCGTTCGGGTCGTACTCAACCTCGCAGGCGGCGCGCAGGCGGCGGACATCCTCCTCGTCAAGGCGGCCGGCGGCGAGGCGTGCGGCCTCCGGCTCCAGAAGCAGGCGAAGCTGAAACACGTCCTTCACGTCGGCGAAAGTGACCTCCGTCACTTTATAGCCCTTGCGCCTTTCGGAGATGACGAGGCCCTCATGGCGCAAACGCAATAGGGCGCTGCGGATGGGGCCTTTGCCCAGGCCGTAGCGCTCCGCCGCTTGCTGTTCCGTTACGACGGTCCCTGGCGCGAGGACGCATTTTAAAATGTCGCTTTTGAGGCGCCGGTAAGCCTGAGCGCCCAGCTCAGATGGGTCGTCCTGGCCGTCTTCCGAGGCGCTGACGGGGGCGGCTAGGACGAGTGATGGGTGAGTCGTTTGTGACATGTTATAATGGTATCCTGTTCTCCAGAAGCCTGCAACCGTCACCTTCCGCAGCAAACCACATCGCCAATTTAGCCAGAAATTTGCGGTTTATGAGGAGAGGCAGGGCTTTTTTCGCAGATATTGAATTCTATTTTCTAACATGTTAGATTTGCGTAAATGAGGGATGTGCAGGGCGCATCTTGATCACAAGATCCATTTTCGTCACGGAAACCAAGATATTATGGCGTTAAATCCGAGCGACGTGCTTCTGAAGCCGCTGACCATCAAAAATGTCACTATTCG
>JBCDBL010000212.1:0-2323 GCA_039183635.1 Pseudomonadota bacterium | reverse complement strand
GACCCCGCCCCGTTTCCTGGGGGGCGGCGCCCGCGCCCGCGGACGGAGGGGGCCACACAGACGCCGCGCACCCAAAACCGCCTTTCCAGCCTGAAAAATCACAGAAGCCCCCTCCGACCCGCGCGTCCTACCTCCCCCGCTCTCGCGGAGGAGGAAAACCGCTGAACAGCAGGCTTCATACCGATAACAAAAGCTCCGCTCAGGGCGGTCTGCTTCCTACAATGCAGAACACGTCCAATCCTCCACCGAAGGTGGAGGGTTTTGACTGAATAAAAAAAGCGCCGCCCTTAATCCTAAGGGCGGCGCTCCAGTATAACGGCTCGGCTCTGTGTCTAGAGTCTTTGTTTGAGCGCGTGAGACGACCTTCGTATGATCCACGTCACGCGCAACGCGCTCTAGCTCGAGGTGAACTCCGGATAGGCGTCCATGCCAAGCTCTGATTTGTCGAGACCGTGACGCTCTTCGTCTTCTTTGGCGCGAATGCCGATCGTAAACTTCAGGACGAACCAGGCGAGCATACTGACGACGAACACGAAGGCTCCGATGGCGCCGATGCCCACAAGCTGACCGAAGTATGTGGCGTCGGAGTTGCTGAAGGGAACAATGAACGTGCCCCAGATGCCGCACACCAAATGCGCAGGGATCGCACCGACAACATCATCAATCCGCAAGCTGTCCAGCAAGGGGATAGTGACGACGATCAGCAGGCCGCCGACAGCGCCGATAATGGCGGCCTGCCAGATCGCCGGCGCCAGCGGCTCTGCCGTAATCGACACAAGACCGCCTATCGCCCCGTTTAAGGCAACGGTGAGATCCACCTTGCCATAGAAAATTTGCGACAAAATCATAGCCGAGACGACGCCCGCCGCCGCAGCCGTATTGGTGTTGACGAAGATATCCGCAACAGCAGAGATGTCTTCGATCGTGCCGGCGGCAAGTTGCGATCCGCCATTAAACCCGAACCAGCCGAGCCACAGAATGAATGTGCCCAGCGTGGCGAGCGGCAAGTTGGAGCCGGGAATTGGAATAACTTTTCCGTCCACATACTTCCCGGCCCGGGGCCCAAGGGCGATGGCGCCGGCGAGCGCCGCCCATCCGCCGGTGGAATGCACCAGCGTGGATCCGGCGAAATCGGAGAAGCCGAATTGCGCGTCCAGCCAACCGCCGCCCCATTCCCAGGACGCCTGAATCGGATAAATAATGCCGGTAAGCAAAGCCACGAACAACAGGAACGGCCACAGGCGCACCCGCTCCGCCACCGTTCCCGAAACGATGGATGCAGCCGTCGCCACAAAGACCATCTGGAAGTACCAATCCGAGGATGCTGAATACCCAACATCGAACGGGGTGGAATCGTCGGCGAACCAAATTGAGAAACTGCCGAGCCAGCCCCCCTCGTCAATACCGTAGATCAGGTTGTACCCGAGCAGCCACACCATCAGCCCGGCGATGGAATAAAGCGCGATATTCTTTAAACAGATCGTCGCTGCGTTTTTAGATCGTACAAGCCCCGCTTCCAGCATACAAAAGCCGGCGGCCATGAACATGACCACCATGCCGGAAATTAGAAACAAAAAACTGTTGAAGATGAATTGCGTGGATGCGCTGGCGTCTGTTGAGACGGCTGTCGCATCCTGGGCGAAAGCGCCGCCGGCGCATAGGCCGACCCCCGCCGCGACGCTGAGCGCCGCTCCCGCTTTAATGAGATGTTTCATATTTTTCTCCTTAAACATTAAGGTCCCCAAATGAATTTTCCGTGTTGAACTTCAATATCAAAACGCGCAATCTCGGCCCGCCATGATACTTAAAGCGCCGATGCATCCGTCTCGCCCGTTCTCACGCGCACAACCCGCTCGAGCGGCGTTACAAAGATTTTACCGTCGCCGATACGCCCGGTCTTCGCCTTTTCCGCTATGGCGTTGACAACGGCGTCGACCTGATCGGCGCCAACCGCAACTTCAATTTTCACCTTCGGATGAAAATCCACCGAGTACTCGGCGCCGCGATAAACCTCTGTATGCCCCTTTTGCCGCCCATAGCCCTTCACGTCAGTCGCCGTCATTCCGGCAACGCCTATTTCATTCAACGCTTCGCGAACCTCATCCATTTTTTGCGGCTTAATGATCGCAACGACGAGCTTCATGTTTTTCTCCTTATATCGTTCACGCCTGACGCCCAACAGATGACGCACGCCCATAGCCTGACAATTGTTTGCTTGCAGACTATTTATAAGGTTAGCCAAGCCCTTTTTGCAGCGCAACAGGTTTTGCGGGCCAAAACGCAACTTTTTCATATAAATTTATAATTTTGCGGTAAAGGTAAT
>JBCDBL010000211.1:0-2448 GCA_039183635.1 Pseudomonadota bacterium | reverse complement strand
GCCAGCTCCACAGAGCGGGTCTGGAGCACTTTCGCGCCAAGGGACGCCAGCTCCAGCATCTCTTCAAAGGAGATCTTATCGATTTTACGGGCCTGCTTCACAATGCGCGGGTCCGTTGTGTAGACGCCGTCGACGTCGGTGTAGATGTCGCAGCGCTCTGCGTCCAAGGCCGCCGCAATGGCGACAGCGGTGGTGTCCGAGCCGCCGCGGCCGAGGGTCGCCACACGGCCGTTGGGGGCGATGCCCTGAAACCCGGCGATGACGGCGATTTCCCCTGAATCGACGGCCGCGCCGAGGGGCCCGCTTTCAATATCGCGAATACGGGCGCGGCCGTGGGCTTCATCGGTTTTTAAAGGGATTTGCCAGCCCTGCCAGGAGCGGGCGCGCCGCCCCCGGGCCTGGAGCATTTGCGCCAGAAGGCCTGCGGTCACCTGCTCGCCGGAGGACACGACGGCGTCGTGCTCGACGGACTGAAATTCCGGCGGCGGCGCGCCGGCGTCTTTGCACAATTGCACAAGACGATTCGTTTCCCCCGCCATGGCGGACACAACCACAGCGACAGCAGCGCCGCCGGCGGCCTCACGCTCCACCAGCTCCGCCACACGCGTGATGCGCTCGATGTTGGCGACAGAGGTGCCGCCGAATTTCATAACAATGCGCGTCACTTCCGCGCCTTTCCCGAACCGGTTAAAACTATATCTCTATTCCAGAGACCCGAGATCCTAATTGCAGCCGCGAGTGATACTTGCCGGCCGCCAGAAACGCAAATATCGCCCCTATTTTGGAGCCCGCAGTTATGTCCGACACCGCTGAAGCCATCACCGTCGATCCTGCAGAAATCGAAAAATTCTCTAAGATCGCCGCGGAATGGTGGGACCCTAAAGGCAAGTTCCGCCCTTTGCACAAATTCAATCCCGTGCGTTTGGGCTACATTCGCGATGTTTGCGCGGCCCATTTCAACCGCGACGAGGACGCCGTCACGCCGCTCTCGGGCCTGCGCCTGCTTGATGTCGGCTGCGGCGGCGGCCTTGTGTCGGAACCCATGCGCCGCCTTGGGGCCGACGTGACGGGCCTTGACGCAGCGGAGCGAAATGTAAAAACCGCCGCAACCCACGCCGAGGAGCAAGGCCTTACCATCGACTACAGGTCTACAACGGTCGAGACGCTTGCGGCTGAAGAGCCCGGCGCATTCGATATCGTCTTGAACCTGGAGGTCGTGGAGCACGTCGCCGATGTCGGCGTGTTTTTGAAAGCGTCCGCCGCGCTCGTCAAACCCGGGGGGATCATGATCCTGGCGACCATCAACCGCACACTGAAAGCTTTAGCGACGGCGAAGATCGGGGCTGAGTATATTCTAAGGTGGCTGCCCGCCGGCACCCACGAATTTTCAAAATTCGTAACGCCCGGCGAAGCGGCTGCGCCCCTGCGCGCCGCCGGCCTTGAGGTCGCCCCGGCGCAGGGGGTGAGCTACGTCCCCCTCGCCGATAAATGGCGCCTTAGCGGCGATACGGCGGTCAATTACATGCTAAAAGCTGTAAAACCCGCCGACACGGCGATCTGAAGGCGGACCGTCTTAGAACGCTCAGACCCCCGCGCTTAAGAACGCGTACACGTATCCATCACCTCTTTAGCGGCGTCTGAGGCGGCGGCGTACCGCTCCGCAGGGTCGGAAATTTCACCGAGGGAGACGAACTCGTCCAACAGATCATTCGCCATGACCTGTTCCTCAAGGCAGGCGCAGCCTGACGTATCGCGTCCTTCAGCCTCAAGAGACGCAACGCACATGTCGGCAAGCTCGCCAGCCGAGGCCATGGAGGCAGACAAGCACACGGACGCCGCGCCCGCGAAAATCGATTTCAAAGTCATACAAAACCCCTTTGTTTCAGTGCTGACACCCCCACTTTTAAGAACGCAACTGAAGCCAAGGGCGTTTGGGGCGAGAAGACGCCCCGGACTGCAAATGTCGCTTGAAATTTTAAGCACCGTCAATCGCCTTTGACAGACGGTCGCAAACACACTGTGCGCTCCCCCTCCTTCGCCGGGCGGGGGAGGCAGCGGCGCCAGCCGACGTAGGGGGCCAGGACGGCGCCTATACGCCAAATGCCGCCTTTTAAGCATGCAGATCTCATGCCCCCTCCGACCCGCGCGTACCGCGCGGCCCACCTCCCCCGCCCAAGCGGGGGAGGAAAAACCGGCGAAGGTGGAAGTCTTTGACGGAATAAAAAAAAGCGGGACGCTTTGGTCCCGCTTTTAAATTTGTCTTCCCCCTCCCCGCTTTCGCAGTATGGGGCGGCGTTATGGGTAGTGTTACTCCACAATCTTCGACACGACGCCGGCGCCGACGGTGCGGCCGCCTTCGCGGATGGCGAAGCGGAGTTTTTCTTCCATGGCGATCGGAACGATGAGCTCGACGTTCATGTTCACATTGTCGCCCGGCATCACCATTTC
>JBCDBL010000210.1:0-2523 GCA_039183635.1 Pseudomonadota bacterium | reverse complement strand
GAATACGTCAATAAATGCGGGAATGAAAACCCGGATCGCTTCATTAATAAGCCAGCCCATCACTTCCCGGGACTAAACACCTAGAATTGCACATCCAAAGATACGCCAAACACGCGCGGCTGGCGAATTTCTGTGAAGGGTTGGCTCACCAGGGAGGCTGTTCCGTTAAGGATGCCTGGGCCGGCAAAATTCACGCTTTCAAATTCATCTTCCTCAAACAGATTGGTTACAAAACCGGTGATCTTAAGATTTTTATATTGGTAGCCTAAACTGGCGTTGACCATAGTTGAGGAACCGATCTTTTCGGTTCTTCCACCACCAAGCTCGTCTGGACCAAGATTAAATACATCTGAAAAATAGCCCGAAGAATAGCTCAAGCTGGCGCTGCCAAACAAGCCGCTGTCATGTTCATAACTTGATCCGACGCTCAACGTCACTTCGGGCGCTTCATCAAGTTCGTTTCCAGCCAGATCTATCGTTTCATCCGCTTGCGTCGTCGGGTCGTCTTCTTCAAATATAAACTCGTTAATCTCTGTGCGTAATAAACCAAGACTAAGATAAAGGCTCCAGTCTGGCGTGACTTTATAGTCGGTGCTGGCCTCCAGGCCGTAAAGGGATGTTTCGCCTGCGTTTGTGGTGATCGTGAACCCGTCTTGCAGGAAGTTGACCTGTTGGTCCTGGTAATCGCTGTAAAAAAGCGTTCCGTTGAATGTCAGCCTGTCGTCCAGCCACTGGCTGCGCCAACCGCCTTCGATGCTGATCAGGAACTCCGGATCAAAGATAACAACACGGAACGCTTCGTCAGGGTCTTGAGAGGATGCTAGTGATGCTCCGCCCGCGCGATACCCGCGGCGCGCACCTGCGAAGATCGAAAAATCATCATTGATGTTGTAAGTGATAACACCGCGCGGAAGAATTACGCCGAACTTGTCTGACCGAACAGGTTGTGTCGGCGGTAATAGCGCCGGCGCAAGAATGCTGCATAAGACAACGCCGTTGCATAAAGCATCGTCAGGAATGATCGACGCGGTCGCATCCGCACTGGTTATTGTAAAGCGTTCATCGTCATAGCGCAGCCCAATATCGAACTTCCATTTTTCGCCCAACTCATAAAGCCATGCCGTGTAGAATGCTACATTTTCGATTTTGTTTGTGAAAGGTGCATTTACCGATGCCAACGCATCACTCGGCGTCGTTGTGACGGGAACGGCGCGGGAAATAATGACATTTTGATCGGCGTCGTTTAGCAGGTCAAAATCATAATAGTAAGCGCCGGCAAAGCCGGTAAGCGCGCCATAGTCAAAATCCAGCCGTGCTTCTGCAGAAAATATCTCTCGACCGATAAATTGAATTGATCCCGGTGTGCCAAATGCGCTGTCGAATCGGTCCCTGGCGACGAAGTCCAGATCTGTATCCTCATATGTCGTCAGTATATTGAGAGAAATAGAGTCGTTGAAGTCGTAAGTCACATCGGCGGCCAGTTTCCAAATGTCCGCATCGCTCTCCTGGCGTCTAGGGTTGAAGGATATTGCGTCATTTGGGTCAAATCCCGTATCAAGGCCGTCTGCTATCACGCCAGAATTATTGAGACTGTTGTTGCGCTGATTAAACTCAACCGTGAGCAGCGTGCTGAGATTATCAATCGCGTCTGGTTCAAAAAGCAGGCGCCCGCGCAACGTCAGGACCTTGCGGAAGTCAAGCGCGCCTCCATCAATGCCGTCGGTGATGAAACCGTCTCTTTCTTGTTGATCGGCACTTAATCGAAATGCGAGCTGATTTTTTATGATCGGCCCGGAAAGTGCGGCGGCGTACTGCCGTCCGCCGTTTTCGGCAAATCTGAGACGCGCGGCACCTTCCCATTCATAGGTCGGTTTTTTGGATTGGACCACCACCGCGCCCGCGATCGAATTGCGGCCCTGGATGGTGGATTGTGGTCCCCTTAACGCCTCGACCTGCCCGACATCCCACAAACTGTTGCCGCCGATCGCCAGAGATTCGCCAGACAACGGCACGCCATCCATGAAAAAATTGATCGCGTTGCCTGGTCCGGCGTTATCCGTTCCGCCTCGCCCGATACCCCGAATGGTGATGCTGCCCGGGCGGTTGCCGATAAGATTGGTGTTCGGCGTTCTCGATAACACCTCGCCCAAATCAAAAACGACATCGTCTTCAAAGCGTTCAGGCGAGAAAACTTCAATTGAGTCCGTTGTGCTTTGAATGTCCAAGCTGCGCTTGGTGCCCTTGACGATGATAACGTCTTCAGCACGTTTTTCCTCGTCCGCCTGCGCGGTCGCCGGCAGGCTGGCCGTCGCCAACGCAAGACTTGATGCTGCGCCCAATAAAGCGTATCCGTTTGTTTTTATTGCGTTAAATCTTAGCATGATATCGCCCCCAGATAATAGTAAGAACTATTTGCAGCAAAATAGATCTCTCGGCCACGCAAGTAAAGCGCTGCCGCCGCCGAATATTCTCAGTACCTACGGGCCGATCGGGGACGGTCCGTTCTGATCGCCAAGGATCGGG
>JBCDBL010000209.1:0-2740 GCA_039183635.1 Pseudomonadota bacterium | reverse complement strand
ATTCAGGCGATCGAGGCGGTGCGCACCATGGAGCGCAATATTTTGCGCGATCCGCAATCGGGCGATCTCGGCGCAATTTTCGGCTGGGGCTTTGCGCCCTGGACCGGCGGGCCGTTTTCCATGATGGACACGATCGGCATCGAAAAGTTCGTCCGCACCGCCGACGGCCTCGCCCAGAAATATGGAGAGCGCTACGCGCCGCCGCAAATTCTTCGGGACATGGCCGCCAAGGGCGAGACTTTCTACAAAGCAGCGTAAACGGCGCTCTTTGGGTTTTTGACGGGTCATTAACCTCCGCCAGAGGCGGAGGTTTAAATCGCTTCGCCCTGGACCGCGACAAGCGGTTCTGGATCAAGACGAGCCCGGCGCTCTCCTCCCCCGCTCGCGCGGGGGAGGTGTCGGCGAGAGCCGACGGAGGGGGCCTGGATGTCGCTTGCACGCCAAAAAGCCGTCTCTTTTAAGCACGCAGATCGCACGCCCCCTCCGACCCGCGCGTATCGCGCGGCCCGCCTCCCCCGCATTGGCGGGGGAGGAAAAACCGCCAAACAGAATTTCTGCAGATGACAAAAGTCTTACACGGACGGGTTTCTGACTCACTGTGGAACGCGTCCGACCCTCCGCCGAAGGCGGAGGGTTTTGATGGAATAATAAGAAGGCGGCTTAAGGCCGTCTTTCTTTTTAAAAATGCGTTGCGAGATGACTTTACGCCGCTTCAACGCCGGCTTTCTCAAGCTCCGGCGCAAGGCGGCCTGTGGTCCATAGGAAAAACATCCGGAAATCGCTGATCAGCGACCAGAGCGGATATGTGAACGTCGCCGGCTTGTTGCGCTCGACAAAGGCGTGGGAGGTCCAGGCGAAGAAATAGCCGGCGACGGGCATGCCGATCAGCAACAGCCAGTTTTGGGTTGCGATCGCAAAGACGAGCAACGCGATAACGAGAGCTGTGCCCACATAGTGCAAACGCCGTGTGTCTGGTTTGGCGTGCTCTTGAAGATAATACGGCCAGAAGTCCTGGTAGGTCTGATAGGTTCTCGCCATGGTTTCCTCCATTTATCCGGCTGTTTTTATGACAAAAATTATACGGATTATTTCAAATTTCCTTTTGCGTTCCGTCAAGTCCGGCGTGTGTGTCGAAGCGGCCTGTCGATAAGTCCTTTTTGAGGTCGCGCGCCGGGATCAAAAGACCGTTCATCACGCCGTAAACGCCGTCCGGCGCTGTTTGCGCCGCCAATACCGCGCCGCCAATATTAAAAGCGGCGTCTGAATTTCCAAAGGAGTACGGCCGCATCGCGCCGGTCAGAATGACGGTTTTGCCCTGTACCCGTTCGGATAGCCATTGCGCCGTGTCGGCGAGCTTGCTTGTGCCGTGGGTGATCACGATGCGCGTCGCGTCGACCTCGCGAACCGCGTGCAGCAAGCGCTCCAGATCCTCATCGGCGACGTCGTTGCTGTCCTTGTTGATCAGTGGGATGATTTTGATGGCGCGACTGCGGCCATGGCGCAAGATCTCGCGAACCGCCGGCGCCGCATCGGGCGGCATGACGAGCGCTTCTGTAAGCTTGTCATGCACTTTGTCGATGGTGCCGCCTGTGGTGATGATTGCAATATCGTCGTTGTTTATGTCCATACCTAAAAAACACACCTTACAAATCTGAACGGCCTTGTCGCAATCAACAGGGTGAACACGGCGACGGTCGTTGCGGATCGAGCCGTTTTAACGCTTCAATCCTCCTAAAATCCCCCGCATCAGCGCCCGGCCGATTTGCGTGCCGGCGGAGCGCATGGCGGATTTGATAAACGCCTCGCCTGAGCTTTGCCGTGATGACCTGCGGCGCCCGCTCGTGCGCGTGCGGCTTGTTTTATTTCTGCTTTTGCGTTTGGCGGCGCGCTGTTTTTCTTTCGCCTTTTCTTCGGCCTTGCGGTCCGCTTCGGCGGCTTTGCGCTCCGCCTGTTCGGCGAGAATTTCGTAGGCGGATTTTCTGTCGACTTTCTTGTCGTACTTATCGGTGAAATCGCTGTAAAGCAGCACCTCTTTGCGTTCCGCCGCCGTGACAGGTCCCATGCGGGAGGAGGGCGGACGGATCAAGGTGCGCTCCACGACTGACGGCACGCCTTTTTTCATCAGGGTCGAGACAAGAGCTTCGCCAACGCCAAGCTCCGTAATCGCCTCTTCGGCTTTGAATTTTTTATTAGGCCGGAAGGTCTCCGCCGCAGCGCGCACGTCGCGCTGCTGTTTCGGAGTGAAAGCGCGCAGGGCGTGCTGGATGCGGTTGCCGAGCTGACTCGCCACGGCGTCGGGCACGTCGGCGGGGTTCTGCGTGACGAAATAAACGCCGACGCCCTTGGAGCGGATGAGGCGCACGACTTGCTCTATTTTTTCCAAAAGCGCTTTCGGCGCATCCCGGAACAAAAGATGCGCCTCGTCGAAGAAGAAGACGAGTTTCGGCTTGTCCGGGTCCCCCACTTCCGGAAGCTCCTCGAACAACTCCGACAACAGCCAAAGCAGGAACGTCGCGTAGAGTTTCGGAGAGGCCATCAGCTTGTCGGCGGCGAGAATGTTGACAATTCCCCGCCCGTCTTCGTCGCACATGATAAAATCGTTGAGGTCGAGGGCCGGCTCCCCGAAAAACGCCTTGGCGCCCTCTTGCTCCAAAGTGAGCAGGCGGCGCTGGATCGCGCCGACGCTCGCCCGGCTGACATTGCCGTATTCCAGCGTAAGCGCCTTGGCGTTCTCGGCGAT
>JBCDBL010000208.1:0-2944 GCA_039183635.1 Pseudomonadota bacterium | reverse complement strand
GCCGAAGATATGACGCTTTCCTTGAAGATGGCGTCTGTCACAGGAGAAAATGTCGTTGTCCGCCTTCTCGGCGCGCAGCTGTCCGAAGACCTCAACCTCACGGGCGACCTGTCTATCGCCCTCGACGCCTCCGCCGCGCCCGAAGCGCTCAACACCGTTCTCGCACAGACAGTGGAGGCAAGCGCAAGACTTAATGCACAGCTTACGGAATATATTGATCTTAGCGAGATCGAAATTCTGACAGGCGACAACGACGTCCTTCTGTCCGGAGGGATCGTCTTTGGGTTTGATGGCGACGGCCCGCTTTTGAAGGCCGATGTCGACCTTGCCTCGAAACTGGCGCGGCTTGCCGATGAAACCCTGAGGGCGGAGGGCCCGGCGACGTTCACCGCGCTCATTGCGCGCTCCGGCCGTGGAACCGCACGCCTAACAACGCCGCCTTTTATACGCGGCAATCTCACGGCGCCGCCGGCTGAAACCGTGCTCACGGTGCGCGACCTCGACCCCATGACGGCGGATATTCTCATCACGACGGAGCAGACCGCCGCCTTTAAGCCGGGCCGTCTGGCCTCCGCGTTCAGCATCGACGACGACGGCGTCGTACGCATACGCAATATGACCGCCGCGATGGCTGCAGCCAAGGCCGAGGGCGCCGGGGTTCTCACCATGTCCCCCTTCGGGTTCAAAGGCGATGCAGCGATCGACATCCCTCAATTATCGGACGTGCCCGGCGGCGCGTCAGGCGATCTCGCCGTAACAGCAACGCTCGACATCGGGCCGAACCGCCTTGGCGTGCGCGGCGATCTTCAAAGTAAAAAAATTGCTTTTGGCGAGACGAAAGCGCGGGACATATCTTTATCCGTCAACGGTGTTTTAGAGGAAGCAATCGCCATTGCCGGCGGCGTCGGGGCTTTGCGCGCCGGCGGCGCGCCGCCTGTCGACAACGCCTCCCTCTCCGTCGCCGCATCTCAGCAGGACGGGCAAACCGTCGTGCGGCTCGACGCCTTTGAGGCTGATTTTAATGACGTTCCGGTCCAACTCCTGGCGCCAGCGACGCTGAGACTCGGCGACGACGCCAACCTCTCGAACCTATCCCTCGCCTACGGATCGCAAGGGCGCATCAACGCAGCAGGACGCCTCAGCGCCGACGCCATCGCCTTTTCCGTCACGACAAAGGCCGTCGTTCCACCGACCCTGGACGCGGCCTTCGACATCGACCTTGCGGTCGACACGCGCGAGGAGACGCCGGGCGCGCTGTCCCTCAGGGCGCGTCCGGCCGACGTCACCGAAGCGGAAATCGAGACGCAAATCCTGGGAACCTGGACAGGCGATGAAATCGTGATGACAGGGGCTTTCGAGGGTTATGGCGACGACGCCGACTTCGGACGGCGTGAGGCGTTCCGCGCCCGTCTGCCGTTCGCCTTTTCTGCAGCAACCCGCCGTATAGAGATGCCGGACGCCGGTTTGGACGCCCACGTATTTTATACCGGATCGCTCGCGCCGTTCCGTTCCCTTGTCGGCCTTGACGACCAACGTTTTTCCGGCGATGTCGCCGCCGATGTCCGAATAAACGGCGCGTTCAACGCCCTGTCCGCGCGAGGAGACGTCACCTTTAAAAATGGGGTTTACGAACATTTTTCTGCTGGTCTGCGCCTCGCCGACATCACCGGCGGCGCTTCGCTCGCAGGCGCTTTGCCGAACCTTAATGTGACATTCAACGCAAACGCTGCGGACGATGCCGGCGCACCAGCCTCCGTGACCGCCGACGGTCAGATCGTCTTAGCGCGCGAAGGCGCAGAACTTGAACTTAATCTCAACCTCGATAAGGCTGAAATTTTGCGCCAGGGCGCGCTCGACGTGACAGCCAGCGGCCAGACCCGTCTGGCCGGCGCTCTCAACAATCTCGTCCTGACGGGGAACATGACGATCGACCGCATCGACGCGGCGATACCCGACAATCCGGAAAGCAGCGTTACTGACGTAAAAGTGGTCTTCATATCAGAAGACACGCAAACCGCCCCGGGCGGCGGCCCCGAAACGCAGACGCCTTCAAAGGTCACGCTCAACCTCAACGTCGCCGCCGACGACAGGATTTTCATCCGCGGCCGCGGCCTTGATTCTGAATGGCGCGGCGATGTCTCCCTCACCGGCGACGCTCGTGATCCGCGCTTATCGGGACGTGTCGATATTCGCCGCGGCGCGCTCGCCTTCGCCGGGCGGCAGTTTCAAATTGAGACAGGGGAGGTGGTTTTTTCCCCCCTCGGTCCGCCGGATCCGATTTTGAACATACGCGCCAAAGGCCCCGCCGCCGGCGATATAGATGTTTACGTAGAGGTGACGGGACCCGCCTCCAGCCCGTCCATCGCCTTCACCAGCGAACCTGCGTTGCCCGAAGATGACGTCGTCGCGCTCGTTCTGTTCGGTAAGCCGGCGCGGGAGCTCTCCGCCTTTGAAAGCCTGCAACTGGCGAACGCCGTCGCCCGCCTTACCGGCGCAGGGCCTTTCGGCGGCGGGCCCGGCGTATTCGATCTTGCCCGCAGCGGGCTCGGTCTTGACGTTTTATCCCTCGGCCAGTCGGAGAGCGGCGACACATCGCTCACAGTGGGCAAATACGTGGCGGACGGCATCTTCGTTTCCGCCTCACAGGACGCCACAGGCAAGTCTGGAACCTTGACCGTCGAAGTGGAGCTGACCGACCGCATCACAATTGAAACCGATGTGGGACAGAACGCAGCGGGCGCAGCCTCCATCAACTGGAAAAAGGATTACTAGATGTAGAGTCTCCACAGGTTAATCGTGTGTTCTTCGTGTTTCCTGGGGATGAGGCCGCCAAGGGCTTTAAGCCGGTTTCCGGCTTAAAGCCCTTGGCGAGAAAAAACCGTCTCGGACAGCAACAGCGCGTCTTGATACGGACAACCTATGGAAAGCCCGCAGCTAGAGCGTG
>JBCDBL010000207.1:0-3075 GCA_039183635.1 Pseudomonadota bacterium | reverse complement strand
TTTTGGAAAGGCATTGATGATCCCCATCAAATGCGGCACCATTTGCGCCGCACTGGTGTTCGGCGGAAAGTCATATAGAGAATTTAATATAACCATCACAACATCACGTTCCGGCAAGGCGAAGGCGAACTGCGCGCCAACGCCGGTATGGCCGAAGATATCTTCGTTCAGCATCGTGAATGCAATTTGCACCTGTGCGCCATATACGCCTTGCTCGCCGGCACGGGCCTTGGCGTTTGGCACAGTACGCGACCAGTCGACCCAGCCCTCGGGCAAGATGCGCTCTCCATCCCACATACCGTCCCGCAGATACAGATAGGTGATCCGCGCAAGGTCTTCCGCACTGATATAGGAGTGCATGCCCGCTTGCAAAGACCCCGCCAGATCGAATTCCGGTACATAGGTGTCAACGCCGAGCGGTTTGGCGATCCCGGATTTAAATAAGTTGAGATACGCCTTTTTACCGCCCGCTGTCTCCGCCAGATGGCGGGCAAGTAAAGTCGATGATCCAGAGGAGTATTCTTGAACCTCGCCCGGGGCGTACTCCAGAGGCAAACCCGCTACATATGCGGCGACATCCCCATAATGCTCGCCAAAGTAAGCTTTGAATGCATTTGAGTTGGGGTCGAGATAATTCTCATCCCATTTCAGGCCAGAGCGCATTTGCAACAAATGCTCGAACGTAATGGCTTGACGCGGATCACCTGGCGCGCGCCATTCCGGCGCCCCGACCGGCGACGACACGTCCAGCAGACCACGCTCGACCATAACGCCAGCCATCGTATTGTTGAAGAGTTTTGCGACAGAACCAAGATAAAGCGGCGTATCAGGTCCGACATCTTCCGCATAACGCTCAACGATGAGTTTGCCTCGATGGATCAGGAGCATGGCATTAACGCGCCCCTGTAAAACACCATCCGGCGACGACAAGGCGCCCACGGCGGCGAGCAATTGCTCCTTGGCGACATCCTCATCAATCTCTCCACGCTCCCAAGCCTTTGTCGGCCACGCCAGGCCCTCAGGATGAGAGGAAGAAGACAAAGCTGCAATCGGTTTACGGCCAATTCCTTCAACACCATGATTATCAGCTATCGCTGCACCTGGCGCACACAGAACCGCAAGACATAGGGCGGCTTTCAGGGTTTTTATGAACATGAAAATTACTCCGTATAGCCTTAAAATTCTATGGTGCAGCCGGGGTTGGACCGGGCGTATGTGGTTCGGCTCAAAACGACATTATCATACGTGAAGGACACGGCGCCGACTCGCCCGCCGGCCTTGCCTTCAACCACAAACTCGCCGTTGTTGCGTAGTGGAAAATCAATAGGGCCGCGATCCGGGCGCTTTTGGACAAGTCCGCGCATAAAGGCGTTTGGCTTATCGCTATACAACCGCCAGATGCTGGTGTCGGTCGAGGTGCAACGTTCAACGCTGCGACGCTCTACGAAGATGCACGAACATGCGCTTTTCGTCATCACGCGCGCTAAGGCCAATGAGCCGAACGCATCCGCCGGCGGCAATTTATCCGGCTCCGGGGGCGGCGCTTCTTGCGCCCAAACCGCAGGCGCCCCGCCAGCCACGCACATGGCGAGTGTTAGTACCAAACTCTTCGCTTTTCGCATTTGCGACGACCTTTCTCTACAGGTTTAAAGAATCCAGATTTCTTGGTTATTAATTAAAAATAATAACCACTTACAGCACCGCTTGAACCTGCGCCGCGCTTATATATGGTATAGCCGTTTGATGAGGACGCATCGCTTCGGCCACAGCGCCTAACATCCAAAGAGCGCTTACGCCGGCTCCCCCCCATTAAGCGGCAGCAGCTCTATATTAAGGGAGCGCCGCCAAGCCGTATGACAACGCGACAAACCTCCAGCAGTCGTGGCGCTCCAAATCGTTAAGGCAGCCGCCGTTCGTCCCAATCGCGGCAAACGGTCCGTCGATCGAAGTAGCGAACGCCGAATACGGTATAGCCAATGGCGAGGTGATGCTGCAATTAAGAGCCGCCGACCCAAGAGCTAACCTTAACGCAGAATAGGGTGACGCGAGGGCGCGGAAGCTTTCAACTTGCAGCGCAGTCTGACGAGATACGTTTTCTAATATTAATTCCGATCCTTCTTTGCTCTTAGACGACATTAACCTCTTTACATCGCAAATCGCTTTCTATTTGTCGAAATGTCCCGTTTTCAATTCACAAACACAAGGTACGCGCCCCACGCACCATAAGAAATAGGTATTAACGGTATAAGGTCATGGGACTAGCGCACCCACCGCTGTCGCGCATAATTCCACAAAAGCTACATTGTCTTATAGCTTACAATTAACACAGCAAACGGATGTTTTAAATGGGCGCGTCATCAGAAACCGATATCGTATTTGCGGACACATACGCCGAAGCGAGAGCGTCTTTTCTGTCGCTCAGCAGCAAAGCCGAAGCGGATGTCAACTCCTATCAGCACCCTACGGCTGTCGACGTCGACAAGACGCCTCTATTTGTCGACACCGCCTATTTCGGGGAAAAGAATGCTTCAAAGGTTTTACTATCTATTTGTGGCGTTCATGGTCAGGAGTTTTATGCGGGATCCGCTGCGCAAAGACACTGGATTCGTTCTGAGAAGTGGCGCGATTTACCGCACGATGTCGCTGTACTTTTCGTACACGCGCTTAATCCGTACGGTTGCGCGAATCTTTCGCGGAGCAATGAAAACAATGTCGACCTCAATCGAAACTTTATCGATCACACACGCCCTCACCCTTCAAATAAAGACTTTGGCAAGCTGGTTCCGCTTCTGCAGATAGAACAACCTGGCGAAGAGGCGTTTGCAAAATTTGAACAAGACTTCAAAGATGTAGAAAAAGAAATTGGTGTAGAGACGTTTCGACGTGCGGTCATGGAAGGGCAATATGACTACCCTCAAGCAACCGGTTATGGCGGCCTCAACCCTGAATGGTCGAATACATTGCTGCGCGATATTGTATCTGAAACGCTTAGCCATGTGCGCTTTGTCGGGTACATCGATTGGCACACTGGAGTCGGCCCAAGCGACGACATCTTTGTTGTTTGTTTTGACGCTC
>JBCDBL010000206.1:0-3132 GCA_039183635.1 Pseudomonadota bacterium | reverse complement strand
CACGGCCTCGACCATCCCTTGCAGACGGCGGGGCGGCACTTCGCCATGGGCTGCGTCGCCCTTGAGATCACCCAGCGCTGCAATCTCGACTGCACCTTGTGCTACCTGTCGGACCAGTCGGAGGCGGTGCGGGACCTGCCCCTTGTGGAGGTGTTGCGCCGCATCGACCGCGTACGAGACGATTACGGCCCTCATACGAATATTCAGATCACCGGCGGCGACCCAACCTTGCGCAAGCGCGACGAGCTGATCGCGATCGTCGCCCACGCCGCGCGACGGGAGTTGAAGCCCTCTTTGTTCACAAACGGCATCAAAGCGACTCGCAGCTTGCTGACGGATCTCGCCACAGCGGGCCTCAAAGACGTCGCTTTCCATGTGGACATGACCCAGGAACGCCGCGGTTACGCAAATGAGGCGGAGCTGAACGCGCTCCGGCTTGACTATATCGCCCGGGCAAAAAACCTCGGCCTCCATATCATTTTCAACACCACTGTTTTTGACGGCAACATCGGCGAGATCCCCGCCCTCGCCGCGTTTTTCAAGGCCCATGCGTACGATGTGCGCATGGCCTCCTTCCAGTTACAGGCGGCGACGGGCCGCGGCGTCCTCGGCGAGACCGAAGGCGCGGTCACACAAGGCAATGTCGCGCGGCTTGTGCGACAGGGCGCGGGCGAGGACCTCCGCTTCGATTGGCCGGAGGTGGGGCACAAGGCGTGCAACCGCTACGGCTCCCTCCTCGTTTCCGGGGGCGAGGCTGCGCCCCTGTTCGACGCGCCGAGGCTTTTTGCGGATCTGTTCGAGGCGGCGGAGACTGTGCGCCTCGACCGCCATAATCCTCTGCGCACAGCCTTGTCCGTCGCCAGCCTTGCGCTCAGGCGTCCCGGCCTTGTCGCCCGGACCGCCGGATTCGGGGCGCGGAAGGCCTGGGCGCTCAGGCGCGGGCTTGTCCGGTCGCGCGGTCAGGTGAAAAAGCTCACCTACTACATCCACAATTTCATGGACGCCGCGGCCCTGGAGCGCGACCGGTGCGAGGCGTGCGTGTTCATGACAATGACGCGGGACGGCCCTGTGTCGATGTGCGTCCACAACGCCAAGCGGGACGCCTATATTTTGCAGCCCGTAAAAGACGCTCAAGGCGTCCCCTGGCGGCCGATCGTAAAACGGGCCGAAGAGCTGCCGGTCAAGAAGTTGAAAGGCCGCTTACGGAAGGAAAAGACAAAAGCGGCGTCTTGAACAAGCGGCTCCTGCATTTTCCTCCCCCGCAAGCGGGGGAGGTGTCGGCGAGAGCCGACGGAGGGGGCGCGGCGGATAATCAAAAAACTTTTGCCTGAGGCTAAATCACCGCCCCCTTCGACCGCTTCGCGGCCACTTCCCCCGCCTGCGGGGGAAGAAGTGACATCGCAAACCAAAATGGTTAGTCAACTACTCACCAACCGTCGCCGTATCGTTCAGCGCCCAATCATATTCGTAGCGCGAAACCCGGCTGCGTCCCTCTAACGCTTGTAATAGCTCCGGCTCCGCATACTGACGCACATGGTCCAAAATATCGGCTGCGGACTCACCATAATCCACCAGATACCAGGAGAAAATCTTCGACAAAACAAGGTCGCCGCCCGCCTCCGCCCGCACGCCGCGGGGATTGTTGATGAACTCTTTCGCCGCCGCCTCCATCTGTTCGTCGATGCGGGCGCCCGTATAGGCCTCCATCCCGAGATTGGGGCAGCCGAGGGCGGCGCAATTGAAGATGTAATGAATGCGCGCATCATTCCAGATCGGCCGGACAATGCCGCTTTCGATCTCATTCAGGGTCAAAAGCTTCCCGTTGACGGACACCATCGGCTCGTTCCAGGGGCCTGTGGAGAACCGTTTGAAGCGGATCGCGCGGATCGTCTCTACAGGGTAGTATTGAAGAATCAGCGCCGCCGTGCGCGCATTGTAAAGATTGGTCCAGTAGGCGAGCTGTTCGTTTCCGTTCAGCGTACCTGGGTCCGTCGCCTGCAGCATTGCGATGTAGCCGCGCAGCGCCGCCTCGTCCTCTTCGGTGACATCGCCATAGGCGACGCGGTTGATCCCGTCCGCATCCCGGACAACGTAGGTTTGCAAAAAAGCCATCCAGGCGCTGTTGTCGACGACGATTTCAGACGCCTCATCCCTGGCAAGCCATACCTCGTCCACGAGTTCCGACTTCGCCACGGCCAGACGTTCGAGGGCCTGGGTGAACCCCATGACGCCAAAGGCGACGACCAGAAGACCGGCGATGGAAAAAAGTCGGGCGGCGAACAAACGTGCGATCATGGGGCGTCCTTTCCTTATGGCGCAAAGGAACATCTACCACTGGCCCCGCTCTCCATCGAATCACGTTCGTGCGAGCCGCCGCATGCCGTGCGCTTCATGAACGACGTTTTCAAAATAACGCAAACAAGACTGGCGCAATTGATGCATTACGCCGCCCTAAAAACGGCGCAGGTCGCTCCTGACTGCTTTTGCCGTCGTAAATTCAGCAGACGAATTAAGTTAAAGCGCCTCTTCCACATACGGCGAAACAAAGTCGCGCCATATCGGATAAGCGTCGCCGGACAGATGAATGCCGTCATTGCTCAGATCTTTGCGCAATGTCCCGTCGGCGTCGGCGAACAACGCAGCGACATCCAGATATTGGTACTGACGGGCGGCCGCCTCCGTCTTTAAATAATCGTTAAGCGCCCGCACGTCTTTGAGACTCGCCGGCAGGACCCACTGGTCGTTCGTCGGCAAAACACTCTGCACGTAGATCGCCGTTTCGGGGATTTCGCGATCGAACCGGTCGAACAGGTCCCGATAGCGCGGAATAATCTCATCCGGCGCGCCGCCATTGTTGAGATCGTTAACGCCGATCATCAAAAACAGCTTGGCGGGTTTCAGCGCCGCAACGCCTTCAAAGCGCTCCAGAAGATCCTCCGTGGTGTCGCCGCCGATGCCGCGGTTCAATACGGTGACGCCGGGAAAATATTCCGACCACATCCCCTCATGGGTGATGCTGTCGCCAAGAAAGACAACATCTACAGCGTCGATTTTTGAAGCCTCGAACGCATCAATACGGCGTTCCGACATTTTGCTGAGGCTGGTGTTAATGAGATCCACGACATTGGAGAT
>JBCDBL010000205.1:0-3133 GCA_039183635.1 Pseudomonadota bacterium | reverse complement strand
TTTGCGAGAAAACCTGTATCTGCTGTTGCCCATGCGCGTGAGCTTGCAAAGCGCACATGTCGGTTTGAAGCATGTCGCAATAGGCAGGAGGACTTCCCTGTGCGTTATCACTCTTTCGCATTCCGATTTTCAATGGAATGGCCGTTTGGATGTGAAAGTTGATACGTTTACGAGACAGATGCGTTGCATGCGCTTTAAACGTCGAAACTGGCGCTTTTCACAAGCGCGTACACTGGGCGGCCCGGCGCCAGACCGAGATCCTCCACAGCCGCCTTCGTCACCTGGGCCCGCAATTGCGTTTGTTCCACACGCAATAAAACATCCGTAAAGGGTGATTGAGCCTCATCCCGCAACTCTAAAATTGTTCCCGCTAAAACGTTGCGTATGCTGAGGCCCGTCGGCGGCGACGTTGCGAGAGCAACGTTCCGCGCATCGATACGCAGGGCGACCGTTTCTCCGACGGATTTGCCCCTGTCGATCGGTAGCGAAATAACGGCGTTCCCAATACGCACCCGTGTCAGCAAATGTATCGGATCATGGGTGTCGACTACACCCTCAACGATACTGCCCCCACTCTCATTATCGGAAAGGGCGTCGTGTGCGTTCAACACCTCTACCGTCGGTCCGTGTGCGGCGACGCGGCCGGCGTTCAGGATGACAGTTTCATCGGCGAGGCGGAGGATCTCTTCCACATTGTGGCTGACATAGATCGCCGGCATGCCGAACCGGCCGGGCAGATCGTAGAGGTACGGCAAAATCTCGGCCTTGCGGCGACGATCGAGGGCGGACAACGGCTCGTCGAGGAGCAAAAGATCCGGCCGGCTGAGCAAGATCCGGCCGAGCGCGGCGCGCTGGCGTTCACCCCCGGACAGACTGTTCGGCCGGCGCGCCAGGAGCGGCGACAGGTCGAACGCATCGACGATATCGTCGAGGCCATACCGTATGTCGCCGTCTCCCCCGCTGCGGCGGTCCGCATACGACAGGTTTTGCGCGACGGACAGGTGCGGGAACAAGCGCCCGTCCTGGAACATAAGGCCGACACGCCGTTCATGGGGCGGGACGAAGGCGCCACGCCGCCCGTCGCACCACAGGCGCCCGCGAAAGGCGATGCGGCCCGTATCCGGCCGGGCGAACCCGGCGATGAGGCGCAGCAAGGTCGATTTGCCTGCGCCGCTCGGACCGAACACGGCCGTACAGCCAGCAAGGGAAAAGCGCTGCGTCACCTCAAGCGTAAAGCCCGGAAGCTCCAGACGCGCCGAAACCTCCAAACCGTCAGCCGACATGGGGGCGATACCGTCTGTTGACGACGTATACGAACAGCAAAACCGAAAACGACACGGCCAGCAAGATCGCCGACAGTCCGTGGGCCTCGCCATAGGCGAGCGTCTCCACATGTTCGTAAATGGCGATGGAGACGACTCGGGTTTCCCCCGGAATGGCGCCGCCGACCATCAGCACCACACCGAACTCCCCCAACGTATGGGCGAAGCTCAACACGCCGGCGGTCAAAAACCCCCTTGCCGCCAGGGGCGCGGCGACCGTAAAGAATGCATCGAGGGGCGAGGCGCGCAAGCCTGCCGCCGCCTCCATAAGACCGCGGGGAACGCCCTCAAAAGCGGTCTGCAACGGCTGAACCGCAAAGGGCAGAGAATAAAGAACAGAGGCGATCACAAGCCCGGCAAAGGAAAATGTCAGGGTGTCGCCGGTGAGGCTCAGCCAAAACCCGCCAAGGGGGGCGGACGGATTAAACGCGATCAGCAAGTAAAACCCGAGCACCGTCGGCGGCAGCACCAGGGGCAGGGCCACCGTCGCCTCCACAAACGGTTTGATCCGGGCGCGGGTGGTGGCGAGCCACCAGGCAAGCGGCGTGGCGACGACGAGCAGGATCACGGTTACGAGCCCCGCCAGGCGAAACGTCAGCCACAGGGCGGAAAGATCCGGCATGCTCATTCTCGTCCGTACCCGTGGTCTTCAATCAGCGCCTGCGCCCGCGCCCCTTGCAAGAACGCCATGAACGCCGCCGCCGCCGGATTGTCGGCGGCGCGGGCGAGGAGCACCGCATCCTGGCGTATGGGCGTATAAAGTTTTTGCGGCGGCGTCCAGTACGCGCCTGCGCCCGCCGCCGGCGACGACAACATCTGAGACAAGGCCACAAAGCCGATCTCCGCATTGCCGGTTTGAACGAAGGCGAAGGCCTGGCCGATATTCTCCCCCAGGACTTTTTTCGGGTGTGTCCGGTCGACAAGCCCCAGCGCCGCCAACACCTCCGCCGCCGCCGCGCCGTAGGGCGCAAGATCCGGGTTCGCCATGGCGAGACGGCGATCCTCCCCGGACCGCAACCGGTCCGGCCCGACGGCGACGCCGGCCGGGTCCCACAGAACAAGCCGGCCGACGGCGTAGGTGAACCGCCCCGCAGCGCGGCCGTCCGCTTCAAGGCGCAAGGGGCGCGCTTGATCGGCGGCGAGGAACACGTCGAACGGCGCGCCGTTGACAATCTGGGCGTAAAGCTTGCCCGTCGATCCGGACACGACGGTTATGTCGTGGCCTGTCTCCGTCTCAAACACCGGCTGAAGCGCGGCGAGAACGGTTCGAAAATTGGCCGCCACGGCGATGCGGGCGCTGTCGGCGCACGCAGGGCCAGGAGCCAGGGCGAGGACAAAAAGCGCAAAAGCGCAAAAGCGGGTCATAGGACGGCGGTGCAGGCGGCTTGCGGGATAATCCCGGGGTTCATGTTTCAGGCGCCCATGTAACGCCAGCGCCGCCGCCAACGTCAACACCTTCTCGCCCGCAGCGGACGTTTAGCCGCCAAGGCTCCCCGCAAGGATCGCGCCAGCGCCGGGGGCGCAGGGCTCAAGGCCCAGCCTGTCCAACATCTTCCAGGCGGTGCAGGCCGCCGCGGAGGTGACAGGAAGACCGAGCTTGTCCTGAACGACCTCAATCGCCGGCAAGGACGGCATCTGCACGCAGGCTGACAAAACGACAGCGTCGGCGCCGTCGGTATTCAATCCCTCAACGTCTTTGACAAGCTGCATCGGATCGCGCCGTCCAACCTCTAAATTGTCTGGGATTTCAAGGGCGATGCTGTCGATCACCTCGACGCCTTCGCTTTGGATGTACTGTACGACCAGATCCG
>JBCDBL010000204.1:0-3308 GCA_039183635.1 Pseudomonadota bacterium | reverse complement strand
CTGAATCTCAACAAGCCCTAAAGCGCCTCTTCTTCCAGGGGAATCTGGCAGACGCTTTAAGGCTTTGTTTTTTCGCATTTGCGGACGGCCAACCGCACACACTTGGCCTGGAAATGCTCTAGATCTTTGTTTTGACGGTCGAACACGTGTTCGACCTTTTGCGCAAAAACCGGTATCCGCTTTTGCGTGACGCTCTCTAATCTTGCGGGGCGGTTTTTTGGGGCTGTTATCCAACGCTACGCGATGTCAGATTATGAACATCTCTACACGACAAGGTCGTGTGAATAGAACTGGTCGTTTGAAAAGATCGAGTTGAGAATGCGATCTTCATTCTGCTCCAATATTGTCGTGATCATGGCGCGTGTTTTGTCCGGATCCCCTCGTTTGATCGCGTCATAAAGCCTGTCCTGAGTGTTGGGATCAAACGGAAGTTGGCCGTGCTGCTTTACATACAACCAGTAAATGCGCATCGCCATATCTTCAAGTAACTTGGCCCAGTTTATGGCAAGTTCATATTTGAGATAAGCGACTGGAATTAAATTATATTTACGGTTGATTTTAAGTAGATTAAGTATTTCCTCCGGGTTTTCAGGGCTGACGCGAGTTTCGGCCATTGATTTGTTGTGTGCATGCAGCTTGTCTAGATCCATATGCGGAATCGACATCACTACCAGGTTTGGCATCAACATTTTCCGTAAAAGGAAGTTTTCTTTAATATTGAGTACAGTCAACGGGGCGACCCGGGTAATGCGCGGCGAGACCGAAACGAGGAAATTCTGCGCTGTCAACTGTTCCATCATGCTGCGCGCGACTGATCGCGTCGTATCGAACATGTCTGTTATAACATGCTCGGTGATCTTTTGGCTGGGCGCGAGCTTTTGGCAAACGATCGCGTCTTTTATCTTGCGCAGCAGAGACTTTTCGTCATTTGCGTCGCCGGGTTCGGTAATGCCAGGTTTTGTATCAGCCATAAGTACAGTTCTATGGAAAATTTCGCTGAATTCCAGAGAAATTATTGTTGCAAAATATTTTATTATTGCTGCATTATATCTCTCTGTAACGGCGACACAGCTGCTGTCTCAAGCAGGCTGAGGAATTCCAACGAATGGGCGTTCTTATCAGCGCTATGAGGCGCCGTCGGCGGGGTTGCTGATCGAATTACGAAGGAGGGGCTGATGGCGCTGCGTATGAGCGCATATAAAACGTCGTGGTCTCTTGTCGCGCCGCTTCGCATCACCGGGCATGCCTTTGAACAGTCGGATACATTGACTGTCGAGATCGGCGACGGCGAGCATGTGGGACGCGGCGAGAGTGTAGGCGTTTATTATCTGAACGATGATTTCCCGAAGATGTACGAACAAATCGAATCTGTTCGATCCCAGATAGAGGCGGGGATTACAATCGATGAGGCGCAGGAGGTCTTGCCCCCATGCGGCGCCCGAAATGCGCTTGACTGCGCTTTGTGGGACCTGGAAACAAAGCGTTCAAAAAAGTCGATCTGGGAATTGACCGGCATAAGCCCAAAGCCGATCAAAACTGTTTTCACGATCGGCATTGAGGCGACCCCGGCTGAGATGGCGGCGAAAGCTGAACGCGCCAAAATGTACCCGGTACTTAAGATTAAGCTCGATAGTACAGAACCCGTCGAGCGAGTTGCGGCGATACGCGCCGCCAGACCTGACGCAAAGCTGGTCATAGACGCAAATCAGGGGTTCGATTTCGCACAGCTTCGGGATATTCTTCCTGAGCTTGAACGCCTTGACGTTTCAATGGTTGAGCAACCTCTTCCGCGAGGGGCCGACGATGAGCTTGAGGGCTTCACAGCGCAAATCCCTCTTTGTGCAGATGAAAGCTGTTTGAGTCTCTGCGAATTGCCAACGGCGCTACGCAGATATGATATGATAAATATTAAACTGGACAAGGCTGGCGGTTTGACCGAATCCCTTGAGATAGCGCGGCGTACGCGTTCCGTAGGAAAGCGGGTGATGGTCGGCAATATGATTGGAACTTCACTGTCGATGTCCCCGGCTTATGTCGTCGCGCAGCTCTGCGATTTCATCGATCTCGACGGGCCGCTCAGTCTTAAGTCTGATTATCTCAACGGCATCAAATATCAGGGCCCGGCGGTGACGCCTGGCGGAAATTTTTGGGGCGGCCTTTAGGGGCGATGCGTTTCAGCGTAGCGAAGTTTTCCTGTTTGTTCATCTTAAACGGGAAACCGCCACTGTGATGATACATAATTCTACCTGTGCGCCTTTGGAAAAAGGGGTGCGTTTGGCGCTTTGTTCCAGCTAGTGTAGCATCAACGATAGTTAGTCAAAGCGGTTCAGGATAAACAATGCCCGCTTCAAATGAACTCTCTTTCGAGCATTTCCATACGGTCCGCTCCCAAGTTGCTGCGGCCGGGGGCCGTGACGTGCGAAGCGACGATGGGAAACGGCGGCTAAATTCGTTCGGGCGGCATGGGTATCGGGTTGTTTACGATGACGGCAAGGGCCGGTTGTCAACATTATGGTCGGATCTTGGGGAAGGCCTTTTGGTTTATCTGGGAGAGGCCTTCATTACGCGCCGTCGCTCCTTTTCATTCAAGACCCAGCATGATGCGCTGTGCCTTACGATTGGCGGCGAAGTCGTTTCCCCCGAAAGCCTTGCCTTGAACTGCCGCAAGCCGGAAAATCCTCCCATTACATTGCCTCGTGTTCTGCCGATTCGCGTGAATGCGGGCGCCGAGCAAGAGGTAGGTTTAGAGGGTAATGGCCATATCTGTTTTGCAGGGCTGATCTGTCGATCAGATGCGGCGCGAAGCGTATCGCACGTCACACAGTCAATTGTCGCCCTTGCGGAGTGGCATGCTGATTTTGTGGAGCAGTATGCAGGTATTGGTGAAGCTGGTCAGCAGATCCGAGACCACTACATCACAACAAGCGTTCGTAGACTATTTTCCACCCCCTTTTTAGATGATACCGCTGAGGCTTTACTTCATGCGAGCTTCCTGGAGATATTGGCGCAATCTAAAACCAGCCTGCAGCTTGTTGCTGGTGCTGAACGGGCGTCTTCCCATCGAGAGCGCCGCTTGGAAAATCTATGCCGTGCAATTGCTGCAACGCCGACGGATGAAACGACGCTAGCCGAATATGCATGCCAACTAAATATGGCGGAACGAACAATAGCCCGTTATTTTGAGCGATCGCATAATACAACTTTCACAGAGTTTCGCCGGTCGGCGAGGCTTGATCTGGCAAGCCGACACTTACGCAGATATCCCGGCCGAAGCGTGAGCGACATCGCTTTTGCCGCAGGGTATCGAT
>JBCDBL010000203.1:0-3479 GCA_039183635.1 Pseudomonadota bacterium | reverse complement strand
TATTCAGTCAAAACCCTCCACCTTCGGTGGAGGATTGGACGTGTTCTACATTGTAGGAAGCAGACCGCCCTGAGCGTGGCTTTTGTTATCGGTATGAAACCTGCTCAGCGGTTTTCCTCCTCCGCGAGAGCGGGGGAGGTGGGACGCGCGGGTCGGAGGGGGCTTCTGCGATTTTTCAGGCTGGAAAGGCGGTTTTGGGTGCGCGGCGTCTGTGTGGCCCCCTCCTTCCGCTGTCGCGGACACCTCCCCCGTGAAACGGGGGAGGAGACCTCAGAAATCTCGTTTTAAGGTAAGACCGCTTCTAAAGCATTTCCAGGTCAAGTGTGTACGGTTGGCCGTCCGGAAATGCGAAAAAACAAAGACTTAAAGCGTCTGCCTGATTTCCATTGAAGAAGAGACGCTTTCGTGGCGCCAAGCGAAGCGTTTCAAACCTCCTCCTCTGGGGCAGGTCAATGACTTTGCGGGCTGCTCTTGGGGCGCCGATCTCACAGACAGTTGATCCGCCGCAGCGATTTCGTCCATACTGCGCCCTGCTATCGCCCTATTCGACGCGCAATGTCGTTTCCCATGACAGATATCTTCGCTTCCTCTTCGCTTATGCGCGTGCTGGTCAGCGCCGCTGCATCGTTTTTGGCGATATCCTGCGCCTCCGCCTCCCCGGATTCCGAGAGGGATGACTATGCCGGGCAAGTCGCCTCGCCTGCTTCCGCGCCTGTAGTGGAGGGGCCGCAAGATGGTTCCGCGGCGTCGGCAAACGAAACGCTTTCGACCTCGGATCAGGATAGGGACGTCCCTCTTCAGTCCATTGAGGACAATGCGACCGTTTCGCCGCCGCCGGCTGAAGTCGCCGCAGCGCCTGCCGTCGCGCCGGAAGACATATTCGCTTATATTGAAAGCCTCACCACGCTGGAGGGGCGGTTTATTCAGGTTGCGCCCGATGGCCGCACAAGCGAGGGCGCGTTTTACCTTCGCCGTCCGGGGCGCATGCGATTCGAGTACGATGCGCCGAGCCCGATCCTGATTGTTGCGGATGGCTCATGGGTGGTCGTCCAAGACACGGAGCTGGAGACCGCCGACCGTTATCCTATTCGTTCAACGCCCCTAAAGTATTTGCTCAACAAGCGGATCGATTGGGATGATCTGGAGGTTGCGGAGTTGGCGGAAGAGCCTGGCGCGGTGTCCATAACCTTGCGTTCCCGGGATGAAGAAACCCCGGGCGCCATCACGATGGCTTTTGACGCGCCGGCGTTGTCCTTACGGCACTGGCAGGTTGAAGACGCACAAGGTTTGCGCACCCTTGTGGCGCTCAGCAATGTGACGGCCGGCGGGAAAATCGATCCCCGCAAATTCGTTGTCGAAGAAGAAGGCGGCGGACAGTTTTTGAGGGATCGCTAAATCTCCTTCGGGCAGCGGATCTTCTGATCTTGATGACCTGCAGCGCTATCTTTGTTTTGTTTCAAAGGGATCGTCCCTTAAGGCCGGCTTTGCCCGGCTCATCCACGCCTTGTGTGTTCGCGCCACAATCAACAAAAAAATTGAAGTCAAGAGTTGAAAAGTGCTCGTATGATGCCTTAATGTAACACATGCGGACGGTCGTTATTTGTCGGATCGGCGTTGCCCCCCCGCTAGCAGATCCGATTTCCGTCCTGCAGCGCCGGTACATCCCCTCCCGGCGTACGCGCGGTAAGCGCATTTGGCGTCCGACTCTCACCCAAGGTCGGACGCCCTTTTTTTGCGTGGTTCGCCTTGCCACTGCGCACAGTCCGCGATACCAGCGCTCCGATCTATAATCACCGCTGCTTGAAAGGCAGGCTTTATGGACGATGACATCTCGGATGCGGATTTAGAGGCGCTGGAGCTGGAGCTGCCGAGCCTTATGACTTTGAAGCGCTTCGCCGAGGGCCTTCACAGGCCGAATTGGTTTTCCCGGGTCGGCGAGGCGGCCAGCAACGATGATCGCGTGCGCGCCGGCGCTTATTTAGACCGGCTCGGGTTTCCCGACGCCGACATCGCAATCCTCGTGGATTGGGAGGATGCAGCGGGCGCGGCAGAAAGCGCCGACTGGCACAGCCCCGCCTGGGAAGCGGAGGAGCTTGCCCGGGCCGATCTAACAGAGCGGGCTTTGGGGGCCGTGTCGGAAGAGGCTTTGAACATTGGTCTTGCGCTTGTCGCCGAAAAAGCCGCCGAGGCTGTACGCGCCGGGGCGGAGGAAAGCGCTGCTTTGTGGGACGCGGCGGACGAGGCGGCCCAGCGCGCCGGCGTCGGCGCCGCCGTTCAGGCTTGCCACAATGCGGCCCTCGCCATCATCGCCACGGGCGCCGATCCCGACTTCGACCCTGGCGACCATCCGTTCGCCTATAAGTACGCTTTGTTCGAGGCGGGACGCTGGCCTGTCGGCGTCATCGGCGCGTCGTTTAACATGTTTTGATCGCTGGCGCCTAAAGCGTCGCCGCATCCATCTGAAATCAGGGCGACGCTTTAAGGTCTTGTTTTTACGCATTTGCGGACGCTCAACCGGCGCCCGCTTGAGCTGGAAATGCTTTAAGGGGGGCTCCCATGAAAATCACCACCTGGAATATCAATTCGGTGCGCCTGCGCATCGACAATGTCGTGCGCTTTTTAAAAGAAGAGGCGCCGGATGTCCTGTGCCTCCAGGAGACAAAGTGCAACGACGACCAGTTCCCGGCGAAGGCGATCCGCGCGGCGGGCTACGAGCATATCGCGGTAAACGGACAAAAAGCCTATCACGGCGTCGCCACCGTCTCCCGCCTGCCCATAAAGTCTGTGGAGCGAAAAGAATTTTGCGGCAAGGGCGACGCGCGCCATATTGCAACCACCCTCCCTGGCGGCGTGGTTGTCCATAATTTCTACGTCCCCTCCGGCGGCGATGAGCCCGATCCGGCGATCAATGAAAAGTTCGATCACAAACTGAAATTTCTCGATGAGATGACGGACTGGTTCGCCGGCATGGAGCGGCGTACGTACAAGAAAATTATTGTCGGCGATCTCAATGTCGCGCCTTTGGAAGCTGATGTGTGGTCCCATAAGCAATTACTGAATGTCGTCAGCCATACGCCTGTGGAGACAGAAGGGCTGGCCCGCGTGCAATCGTCCTACGATTTTATCGATGTCGCCCGCGCGCTTATTCCCGAGCCGGAAAAGCTCTACACATGGTGGAGCTACAGGGCCAAGGATTGGCGCGCGTCGAACCGCGGGCGCCGGCTTGACCATATCTGGGTCTCCCCGCCCTTAAAGAAAGCCGCACTCGCGGGCGGACCGGGAGGCTATGCCATTCATGACGCTTATCGCGATGGCGAGAAACCTTCCGACCACGTTCCGGTGAGCCTCACGCTGAAGCTTTAGCTAAAGCATTTCCAGGCCAAGTGTGTACGGTTGGCCGTCCGGAAATGCGAAAAAGCAAAGACTTAAAGCGTCTGCCTGATTCCCATTGAAGAAGAGGCGCTTTAGGGCTTGTTGAG
>JBCDBL010000202.1:0-3501 GCA_039183635.1 Pseudomonadota bacterium | reverse complement strand
GAGATCCCGTCCCAGTCGATCAACGCATCAATCCGGTCAAGCCGCGCATTCGCCCCATGGCGCGCCACCGCCGCATCTGCAAACCCAAGCTGACCTGACATACGCTCCATGAAAACCTCCCGACAAAACAAAAAAACAACAAATCATGCTTCGCATGTTTCGCAACAATCCCCGAAGGGGAGAGGTCGAAAGCGCATCAGCGGTTTCGGGTGAGGGGGAAGAGGCGTTTTTGAGACGCACAGATGCATCCCTTCCCCCTCACCCTAGCCCTCTCCCCGAGGGGGAGAGGGGATGTCATCGTCCGTGTTGCGGTTTGTTTTCGTAAACGTCGCCCGCCCATAACCAACACCCGTCCACACCGTAAGCCCTGCCGCCGCCCATAGTGCGGCGAGCCCCGGAGCCGCCAAGACTTCCGCCCCCGGAACAAGCAGCGCCAAGGCGAGGAACTGAGCCGCCGTTTTCCATTTGGCGAGGCGCGTCACGGGCATCTTGGCGCCCTCGCGGCCCAGAGCTTCCCGCAATCCTGAAACGGCGATTTCCCGCAACAAGATAGCGAGCGCTGCAAGTACATGGAGGTCCGCTATGGTTCCGGTGTGGACGAGCAACAGCAGCGCCGCCCCGGTCAGCAGCTTGTCGGCGATGGGGTCGAGGGCGGCGCCGAAGGGCGTGCCGCCATGGCGGCGTGCGAGGACGCCATCGAAATAATCTGTAATGGCCGCGAGGATAAACAAGCCAAGGGCCGCAGGGCGCGCCCAGGGCGCATCTATGAAAAATAGAACCGTAAACGGAGCAATAGAGATGATGCGGGAGAGGGTGAGTTTGTCTGCGGCGGTAAGGGGCATGGTGCGGCGGCTATCCGGCGTTAAGCGTTATCCGGTCCGACGTGCGCCACGGTCTTTCGGTGTTGTTGTAGACTGCGATCATGCGACGCAGCGCGATGCGTCCGTGCACAGCCATGCAGTTTAACGCCGCTTCCAGATACATGCCGTCGACATTTTCAAAGTAGCGGTTAACGCCATTGGGCGCTGCGTTCAGGTCGACCTGTTGCAACCCGTCGCCGGACTTGGTCATGAGGGCTCCTTGTCTTGTGTACCGTCACTGTAGAAGTCTCGCCGCGCCGTGCAATGGGGCGCAGCCTCGAGTTTTTGGGGGGCGTAGAAATTTAAAACGAGGGTTTCCTTTTCTTCCCCCGCTTGCGGGGGAAGTGGCCGCGCAGCGGTCAAAGGGGGGCGGGGCTATCAGTTGACTGCAGAACTCTGGACGGGTTGAGCCGCCGCGGCCCCCTCCGTCACCCCCGGATTAAATCCGGGGTCGACACCTTCCCCGCGGGCGCAGGAGGAAAACCAGCCTCTAAACCACGCTTGTGTCCTCCTCCTCCTCCTCCTCACCCTTCAGCATGGAAAAAGTCGTAAATCTTTTGCGCCATGGCTTCAGACACGCCTTCAACCGCCGCGAGATCCTGGGGTTTCGCGCGGGACACCGCCTTCGCCGAACCGAAATGGTTGAGCAGGGCCCGTTTGCGCGCCGGTCCGACGCCGGCGATGTCGTCGAGGGGGTTTTTGGCGATGTCTTTTTTGCGTTTGGCCCGGTGGGCGCCGATGGCGTAGCGGTGGGCCTCGTCCCGCAAGCGCTGGAGGAAGTACAAAACCGGGCTTTTCGCCTGGAGGGTGACGACGGGCTTGCCCGGCTGGAACACCCGCTCCCCGACAGCGCCCATGGTCCGGTCCGGCCGCGCTTCGCCCCGCTCATTGTAGGCGCGCGGTTTGGCGATGGAGGCCAGGGCGACGTTTTCGACTCCAAGCTCCCTGAAGACGTCTTCGGCCGCGGTCAGCTGGCCCTGGCCGCCGTCGATGACGATAAGGTCCGGCCAGGCCGCCGCGCCGTCGGCGTCTTCCTTCAAAAGTCTTGAAAACCGCCGGTTCAACACCTCCCGCATCATGCCGAAATCGTCGCCGGGGGAGAGGTCCTTGTCCTTGATGTTGAACTTTCTGTACTGATTTTTCTCAAACCCCTCCGGCCCCGCCACGATCATGCCGCCGACGGCGTTCGCGCCCTGGATATGGCTGTTGTCGTAAACCTCGATACGCTCCGGCGCGGCGTCGAGACCGAGGGTCTCTGCAAGACCGTTTAAAAGCTTGCGCTGTGTCGCCGATTCCGACAGACGGCGGCTCAACGCCTCGCGCGCGTTCACCGTCGCCTGGTCCGTCAGCTCCCGCTTTTCGCCGCGCTGGGGGCGCGTCACGACGACAGTGCGTTCGGCCTTCAAGGTCAGCGCTTCGGACAACAGGGCTGCGTTTGGAACGTCCACATTGGTGAGGATCAGTTTCGGCGGCGGCTTGCCGTCGTAAAATTGCGCGAGGAACGCATCGAGGATCCCCTCCAGGGTCTCCTCCTTGTCGTGGCGTGGAAAATAAGCATGGTTGCCCCAGTTCTGGCCGGAGCGGAAAAAGAACACCTGGACGCAGGATTGTCCGCCCTCGGAATGGATTGCGAAAACATCGGCGTCCGTCAAGGTCTGGGGGTTTATCCCCTGGCTTTGCTGCACGGCGGTCAGCGCCTTGATGCGGTCGCGCAGGGCCGCGGCGCGCTCGAAGTCCAAGGCCTCGGCCGCCGCCTCCATGTCCCGGGACAGGCTCGCCTGAATGTCGCTGTTGCGCCCTTGCAGGAAATCGACGGCGTCCTTCACCAAAGCGCCGTAGGCTGGTTCGTCTACGTAATCGACGCACGGGGCGCTGCAGCGCTTGATCTGGTAGAGCAGGCACGGCCGCGAGCGCGCGTCATAGACGCTGTCGGAGCACGAGCGTAGCAAAAACGCTTTTTGCAAAGTGTTCAGGGTGCGGTTGACGGCCCCCGCCGAAGCGAAGGGCCCGAAATAATGGCCCTTGCGCTTGCGCGCGCCCCGGTGTTTCAAGGCCTGCGGCGCGGCGTGGTCCGTGGCGATGAGGATGTAGGGGAACGATTTGTCATCGCGGAGCAGCACGTTGTATTTCGGCCGGAGCTGCTTGATGAGGTTCGCCTCCAGCAAAAGCGCTTCGGTCTCGCTTGCTGTTAGAATGAACTCCATACGCTTCGTCGCCGTAATCATCCGCGCGATGCGGTTCGATTGGCCCATCAGCTTCGTGTAGGACGTCACGCGCTTTTTCAGGTCCCGGGCCTTGCCCACGTAGAGCGGCGTCTCCTCTTCGTCGAGCATCCGGTAAACGCCAGGCTTGTTCGGGAGCGTCTTTACATAAGCAGCGATCAGCTCAGTTCCGCCGAGCCCGTCCCGGGCGATGTCGGCGAGTATTTGGTTGTTTGGACCGGTGCTATGTGAGGCGTTTTCGCTCATATGACGGTTGCGTTAAAATGCGCACTCAGCGCCTATCCCCAGAACCTGTGGAAAACTCTGTTGAAAAAATGAGAGGCTTTTCCTCAACGTCAACAAATACAAGGATTTGGTTAGGGCGCCTAATTTTTAGGCATATTGTAAGGTATTGATTTCATTGCAAACTCTCTATTTTT
>JBCDBL010000201.1:0-3861 GCA_039183635.1 Pseudomonadota bacterium | reverse complement strand
GCTCCTAACGCCTTTCCCGGCCAACTGTGTCCGGTTTTTCCTCCCTCGCTCTGGGGGGGGTGGTGGGCCGCGCGGTACGCGGGGGTCGGAGGGGGGCATGCAATCTGCATGCTTGAAAAGCAGCTTTTGGCGTATAGGCGGCGTCCTGGCCCCCTCCGTCGGCTGACGCCGACACCTCCCCCGCGTGCGGGGGAGGGAGAGCGCAGGGCGCGTCGTAATCGAGGACCGCTTATGGCGGTCCCGGGCGAAGCGTTTCAAGCCTCTCCCTCTGGCCGGAGGTCAATGACTTTTGTGGGCCTTGTGCTCCGCCGCCGCTGGGCTTGCAGACCCGTCGCCTTTTCATGCTATCGTTTGCAGTGAGTATGTAAGGCTATCGCCTATCAGGCGAGTTGGCCGACAGAGGCGAGGACGCGCGTGTGCAAAACGGGGAGACCGGCTTAGGTCGGCCGATGTCGGCTGGCGGGCCGGAGAACAGTCTGGATGGGGCCGAAACAGCGCCCCGGAAGAAAAGGCGGCCCGGTAAGCGGCGCGGTAAAAAAAACGCCGCTGTTGAAAATGTGAAGCCGCCGGTTCGGCGTGCGGGCCCTTTAAGCGGTCGCCGCTTCGCCGCCCTTGATCTTGGAACAAACAATTGTCGTTTGCTGATCGCCGCGCCCCAGCAGGGCGGCTACAGGGTCGTCGATGCGTTTTCGCGCATTGTTCGGCTGGGCGAAGGCGTCTCCGGCGCCGGGGTTTTGTCCGACGCGGCGATGGATCGGACCATCGCCGCTTTAAAAGTGTGTGCGGATAAAATTCGCCGTCGCGCCGTTACAGACGCCCGCTGCATTGCGACCCAGGCGTGCCGCAGCGCCGGGAACGGCGCGGATTTTCTCGCCCGTGTCGAGCGGGAGACAGGACTGAAACTTGAAATCATTACGCCGCAGGAGGAGGCGCGGCTGGCGCTGCGGGGGTCGGCGAAACTTGTGGACCGGACTTGCGATGCGGTTTTGGTGTTCGACATTGGCGGCGGATCGACGGAACTGAGCTGGGCCCGTATTTCCGATGGCGATACCAGCAACAAGGACGGAGCGCCACGGCGCAAACTGTCGATTGCGGCCTGGACATCGATGCCCCATGGCGTCGTCACCCTCGCCGAGCGTTTCGGGGGGCGCGAGATCAGTGTTGAGACATATGAGGAAATGGTGCGCACTGTAGAGGTCGAGTTAAAAGCTTTCGATGGTGCGGAGGCGTTAAGGCCGCTTTTCGATGACGGCCGGGCCCATTTGCTGGGCACCTCCGGCACGGTGACGAGCCTTGCCGGCGTCAGCCTGAAGCTCCCCCGCTACGACCGCAATCAGGTTGACGGACATTGGCTCGATGTCCGCGAGGCGCAAAGGGTCTGTGAAAGCTTGCGGTCCATGGGCTACGAGGGGCGGGCCGAGGAGCCTTGCATTGGGGCCGAACGGGCCGATCTCGTCGTCGCGGGCGGCGCCATATTGGAGGCGATCATACGCCAGTGGCCGAGCGAACGCCTTCGCGTCGCCGACAGGGGGCTCAGGGAGGGCGTGCTCGCCGGTCTTATTGCGAAGCACCGGCGAAAAAAGCGCCGTCGCGTCAAGGGGAAGAAAGCAAAACCCAAAGACAGAGCTTAAAGCGTCGTTGCTTCCATCGGACATGGGGCAAAGCTTTAAACTATGGTTTTTGCGCATTTCCAGACGCGCAACCGGCGCTCGCTTGAGCTGGAAACGCCTCCGTGCGGATTGTAGGTGAAGCTGATCCCCGGCTTTCCGTTCGCCATCCGCACAACCACGATTTGAAGGGCAGTCAGCCCCAAGACCCGTTTCCCGTTTTATTGAAGGGGCTCAGGCCTTTACGGCGAATACTTTCACGCTTGCGGCGAAGGCGTTGAGGTCGTGGGATTTTACAGTCTCGGCCAGGGACTCATGGGCGGAGGCGGAGGCCGGCGCAGGCTCGCAGCAGCTTGTCTGCGCCGCCGGCGCGCAGCAGCCCGCCTGGCCGTCGATCTCGCCATAGACGTTAAGGTCGGCGTTCGCGTCGATGATCTTAACAGCCTGGAAGCCCGCTGCGGCGAGGCCGGTCTCGTAGGCTTCAAAAGAGATCGCACCGCCGATGCAGCCCACATAGGCGTCGAGGCTTTCCTTCAACGCCGGCGGCAAGGCTTGTTTCAGGGCGATATCGCTTACCGCCAGGCGTCCGCCCGGTTTTAAGATGCGGAAAATTTCACGAAACGCCGCCGGCTTATCCGGGCACAGATTAAGAACGCAGTTCGAGATGATGCAGTCGACGCTGTTGTCGGCCAGGGGCGTTTTCTCGATCTCAGCGAGATGGAACTCGACGTTCGCGACGCCGGTTTTGTCCGCGTTTTTACGGGCCAGGGCGACCATGTCCTCTGTCATGTCTATGCCGATGGCTTTGCCCGTGGGGCCCACGGCTTCGGCGGCCAGGAACACGTCGATGCCGCCGCCGCTGCCAAGGTCGACCACCGTCTCTCCCGGGCGCAAGGTCGCCATCGCGGTGGGGTTGCCGCAGGACAGGCCGAGATTGGCTTCCTCCGGCAATGCGTCGAGCTCCGCCGCTGAATAGCCGAAGGCCGCCGCCACTTTGGCCGCGCCGTCGGCGTCCACATCCTCCGACGCCCGGGCCGTCGCGCCGTAAAGATCCCGAACGGCGCCTTTTAATCTGTCTGACATGTGTCGTTTCCCTGTCGTCTATGTCATACCGCTTCAAGTTTATGTGTATCGCGTTTCGCGGCGTTGTCGCCTCACAAGTGCGTGGGCGCTAAGCCAAGCCGGACGCGTACCCTGTCGAAGGATGCAAAAATGCCCAAACCGCCGCGCCGTGGCGGCGGCAAACGCCCGCCGAAAAAGCGCCCCGCCACAGACCAAACGACGACCGCTCTGGGAGAGCGGCCGGAGGGACGCCGTTACTCTGGGGGCGCTGACGGGGAAGACGCAGCCCGGGATCTCAAACAGCGCGTAAAAACCGCCCGGGGCCGCAAACTCTCCTCCACCATTTGGCTGCAGCGGCAACTGAACGACCCTTATGTGGCGAAGGCCCGGGCGGCGGGCTATCGCTCTCGCGCGGCGTTTAAGCTGGTGGAGCTTGATGAAAAGGCCGGCCTTTTGAAACGGGGCCTGCGTGTTGTCGACCTCGGCGCGGCGCCGGGCGGCTGGTGTCAGGTTGCTGCAAAGGCTGTCGGCTCAAGCGGCAAGGTCATCGGCATCGACTTTCAGGAGATGGAGCCCATCGCCGGCGTCGAGCTTTTGGAGATGGACTTCTTGGAAGACGACGCGCCGGACCGCCTGAAAGCCATGCTGAACGGCCCGGCGGATCTTGTCCTGTCCGACATGGCGGCGTCGGCCAGCGGCCACCGGCAAACCGATCATCTGAAAATTATGGCGCTGTGCGAGGCGGCCCTTGATTTCGCCGAGGACGTTTTGCGCCCCGGCGGCGCCTTTGTGGCCAAGGTCCTCCAAGGCGGCACGGAGCGGGAGCTGCAGCTGCGCATGAAGCAACGCTTCGACAAAGTCCGCCACATCAAGCCGCCGGCGAGCCGTGCGGATTCAGCGGAGTTTTATGTGGTGGCGCAGGGATTTAAACTATAACGTAAGCTGATTTTGACGCCTGGAGAAACTCTACTCTCTCAAAAGGCTTCAATTGCTCCGCGGTGCTTTTGGTTTCAATCAGCGCTGTCGGGCTTACGCCACGCCAGATCCGCCAGACGTTCATGGCAACAGCGGCTCATGCGAAGCTATCTAAAGCGCCTCTTCTTCAATTGATGGTGTGGATGGCTCCTGCTCCCGGCGTCGCATTGCGCCATAGTTGGGTGTCATTGTCCCGAGCAAAAGGAGCCATCCATGT
>JBCDBL010000200.1:0-3885 GCA_039183635.1 Pseudomonadota bacterium | reverse complement strand
TCTTGGGTCGCGACGGGCCCAGTGTTTTCCTCCCCCGCATGAGCGGGGGAGGTGTCCGCGACAGCGGACGGAGGGGGCCACATAGACGCCGCGCACCCAAAACCGCCTTTCCAGCCTGAAAAATCGCAGAAGCCCCCTCCGACCCGCGCGTCCCGCGCGGCCCACCTCCCCCGCTCACGCGGAGGAGGAAAACCGCTGAACAGCAGGCTTCATACTGATGACAAAAGCTCCGCTCAGGGCGGTCTGCCTCCTACAATGTAGAACACGTCCAATCCTCCACCCAAGGTGGAGGGTTTTGACTGAATAAAAAACGCCGCCGGGAAACCCCGGCGGCGTTCTTAAAACAGTGTTCGGTTGGATTACTTGCGGCGACGCGCAGCAATGCCAAGGCCGATGAGGCCCAGACCGAAGAGGCCGAGAAGACCTGGTTCGTTCGCTGAAACAACGGTCGTCGCATCGAACGTCGTCGTCGCTCCAACAGCGTGCGTGATGACCGCAACATGCTCAATTGTGAAAGGGTTGCTGAGCGGATTGATCGCAGCGCCAGCGCTTGCACTTGCACCGCTTGTAAGGCCAGCAACATCAAGGACGACAACACCATCAACCGTAGATTTGAAATCAAGGCTAGGTGATTGCGTTGGCGTAACGGAAGAAACCGCGTTCGCAACACTGTAACCTTGAGAGAACATGTCGTCGAGAACGGTGATCGTCAACGACCCGGCGCCGGAAGAAGACGTAGAGATGTCGAGGTTCTCGTTAAGGCTTGCGGAAACAGCGCCATTGTCGCTGCGTGCAAAAGCAAGGTTGACTGTCCAAACGCCAACGCTGCCGAAGAAGTTGAGATTGCCAGCGTTAGGGTTCACGTCGCCAGCGCCGTTATCCGTAACGACAACCGCCGGGTTAACGCCATCGTCGAGCGTAAGCACGAGACCTGCGACAGCAGAGCTCGCGGAGGCAGCCATGAAGCCCGCGGAGGCGGCGACAGCTGCAAGTGCTTTCAAAAGTTTCATCGTAAACTCCAAATCCCCATGAGGAACAATAATGCACACTTAGAATGCAGCAACCATGCCAAATAGAAAAACTGTTTTAAATCAAGGCAATAAGAGAAAAATCTCCTTTTTCGCCCTCTACTTGTAAAAGAGTCTGACACCATCTTCGTAAAGCTTTCTGACTCAAGGCGGGGCACGTCAAACCTCACTGTGATCGCCCACAAAGACCTCCCGCTTGCCCGCGTGGTTGGCCGGACTGACCACGCCCTCCTGCTCCATGCGCTCGATCAGCGTCGCCGCGCGATTGTAGCCGATTTGCAGGCGCCTCTGGATATAGCTCGTCGAGGCTTTGCGATCCCGGGCGACGATGGCCACGGCCTGGTCGTAAAGACTGTCGCCGGAGGACGCGTTGCCGGACATGTCCTCAAAGCCGCCGCCCTCGTCAGCCATCTCCGTAACGTCCTGGACGTAGTCTGGTTTGCCCTGTTTCTTCAGGAACTTAACGATCTTCTCCACCTCGTCGTCGGACACAAAGGCGCCGTGAACCCGTGACAGGCGCCCGCCGCCGGCCATATGCAGCATATCCCCCTGGCCGAGGAGCTGTTCGCTCCCCTGCTCTCCCAGAATCGTGCGGCTGTCGATTTTCGACGTCACCTGGAAGGAAATGCGGGTCGGAAAGTTCGCCTTGATGGTGCCGGTGATGACATCCACCGAGGGACGCTGGGTCGCCATAATGAGATGGATGCCTGCGGCCCGGGCCATTTGCGCCAGGCGCTGGACGGCGCCCTCGATCTCCTTGCCGGCGACCATCATCAGATCCGCCATTTCGTCGATGACGACGACGATGAACGGCATCGGCTCGAAATCGAGCTCCTCGGTCTCGTAGACGGGCTCGCCGGTGTCCTCGTCATAGCCGGTATGGACCGTGCGGGTCAGCGTCTCCCCGGCGGTTTCCGCGTCGCCGACGCGCTCGTTAAAACCGGAGATATTCCGAACACCGACTTTTGACATTTTCTTATACCGCTCCTCCATCTCCCGCACGGTCCACTTCAGGGCGACCACAGCTTTTTTCGGATCGGTGACGACGGGCGACAATAAATGCGGTATGCCTTCGTAGACGGACAATTCCAGCATTTTCGGATCAATCAGGATCAACTTGCATTGATCCGGCGGCAAACGGTAAAGCAGCGACAGGATCATAGTATTGATCCCGACAGACTTGCCCGAGCCGGTGGTGCCCGCGATCAGCAGGTGCGGCATCCGGGCGAGATCGGCCATCACCACCTCCCCGCCGATGGATTTGCCAAGCGCCAGGGTCAGGGCATGATCCGCGCTTTCATAATCGCCGCTCGCCAAGAGCTCGCGCAAATACACCATTTCCCGGTCAAGATTGGGCAGTTCTATGCCGATGACGTTGCGCCCCGGCACAACGGCGACCCGGGCGGCGACCGCGCTCATGGACCGTGCGATGTCGTCCGCAAGACCAATGACCCGGGAGGATTTGACGCCGGCGGCGGGCTCCAGCTCGTACAGCGTCACGACCGGCCCCGGACGGACATTTATGATGTCCCCGCGCACCCCGAAATCGCTCAGCACCCCCTCAAGCATGCGGGCGTTCTGGTCAAGCGCGTCATCGGAAATTTCAGATCGGTTGCGGATTTGCGGTTTCGCCAAAAGGTTTAAGGGCGGCAACTCGTAATCGCGGCCCGTATCGAAGCGCAGCATGGGTTGCGCTTCTTTTTTCTCGCGCGCGCCGGCGACAGATTTTTTCTGTTTACGGATGATATTGCGCCGGGTTTCAGCCGCCATGTCCGAGGCGTCTTCGTCAGCAAGGGGCTCTTCGTTTTCGGGCGGCTCGACGACGGGCTCGACACGTTTGACGCGCGGCGCGGGCAAAACGGCAGCCTCAACCTCGTAGTCGATGTCGCGGTCCGGTCCCTGTAAACGTTCATCGACAAAGGCGACGCCCCTGCGGCCCGCCGCCGTTACGCCCGCCGCCAGAGACGACGCCGCCGCCGCGGCGGCTTTTGCGTCGGATAAACGCGCGCCGAGCACGAACAGGCCGGCCGGGATCGCCGTCAACGTCAACAGCCCGACAACCAGCCCCGCACCGGCGGGGCGGCCTTGATATACAAGATCGAGCAAGGTCCCGAAAACGCCATCGCCGACGACGCCGCCAAGGCCCGCCCGCAAAGGCCACCACGCAGGCAGGGGCGCCGCCGCGGCAAGGCCGGCCAAAAGCGCAAGCGCCGCAGGCGCTGCAACGATGCGGCCCCAACCGACGGCGCCAAGCCGTTCGGCAGGGCCCGACCAAAACAATCGCAAGCCCCATAGCCCGCCCGCAAGAATCACAAAGACAAACGCCGCGCCCAACGATTGCAAAGCCACATCGGCGACGGCGGCGCCGGGAAATCCCATGATGTTCGACGCCTCCCGCGGCGTCGCCGTATTCAAAGTCGGATCGCTGACGGAATAACTCGCCAAAGATGCCGCTGCGAAAACCGACGCCGCAAAGGCCGCACCGCCGACGCACCGCCAGGCGAGACGTTTCAACCCCCGCGCCAAACGCACGGACAAGGGATCTTTTTGAATTTTACGTTTACGCGCCATACCGATTATTCGCCTCAACCGTACGCCGCAAACGGGCTTGCGAAGCGTTCAAAACGACTTTGAAAATATCGACGGCGGTTATGGCATAGATCGTCGGGAAATTCGTTAACGCGCGTTAACCTTTGCGCGGTTTGTTTACATCGGCGCAAAGTCATTGACCTGCCCCAGAGGGGGAGGTTTGAAACGCTTCGCTTGGGACCGCTAGAAGCGATCTTACCTTAAAACGAGATTTCTGAGGTCTCCTCCCCCGCTTTGGCGGGGGAGGTGTCCGCGACAGCGGACGGAG
>JBCDBL010000199.1:0-4102 GCA_039183635.1 Pseudomonadota bacterium | reverse complement strand
TTTACGAGTAAGGTTTTTCATGTTTCTCCCCAGAGTTTTCTTCATACAAACGCTTCCGCATAACGATTGGAGCGCCTCATATTTAATTAATGCAACATTATATAATATTATTGCGACAAAAAGTGTTATTTCCGCTTTTTAGCGGCTTAAAAGCCCTCAATACGCAGATTTTCTTATTATGATGCATTTTGGGCACGTTAATATAATTTAATGCCGCAATCCTATCAGGTTGAACAGGAACATCCCCGGCCATGCCGCAACGCTCGCAAGAGCCAATAAACTCAAATGCGATTTTATAA
This sequence comes from Pseudomonadota bacterium, assembly GCA_039183635.1. GTDB lineage: Bacteria > Pseudomonadota > Alphaproteobacteria > Caulobacterales > Parvularculaceae > JBCDBL01. Next base: position 3,803 of record JBCDBL010000199.1, on the reverse strand, counting down.
CGAGCGCCTGTGCGCCAGAGCCAAACAGACTGCGCGCCCAAGCCCATATAGCGCTTCCAACAACACACACCCCAAGTAAAAAGTGAATATTGAGCAGTAGGACAATGATAACGACTCTCGTCACATCGCCATTGAGAAAATCAATAAACGCGATATCCCAGACCGTCTCATACCCTGCAAAAACAAGTATGGTTATAGAAACAACGCATACAGTCATTCCAACAGCGAACTGCTTTGCATACCCCTCCAACCCTTCGCGACGCCCCCATGCCAGGGCGCCTACCCCCGTCAGAGACAAAACAAAACTGACAGCCAGCCCCGCATAGCTCAACATGGGGTTGCCGAGTCCGCTTGTCTGTCGGGCTGAAAAACTCACATGCTCATGAAGATAAATATCGCCGTCAGGCTTAACTTGCCGAAAGAAAACCCGATTGGCGCCTTCCGCGGAGTCATAAACGCCGGGCGCACGCCTGACGAAAGCCTTCCCGTCAATGAGAAGTTCGCCTTCCTCCCCCCCTATTGTCACCTGCGTTGTATCGGACGCAAAAACCGGTGCATAAGATCCAAACGACCGCCGCTCCCCCCAATACGTTCCTGCAAGCGTGCTATGATCACTCACCATTTCATCAGAGGTGTCGTTCGATGAAACCGTAGGAAGCACTTTGTCTCCCAGTAATGCTTTAGGCAGCGCCCCTGTGCTGGCGCCCTTTCCGCCCGGCCCGTCCTCGCTCTGAATAAGACGTCCCCTGCCGAGCAATTTTCCTAACAGATCACCGACACTGGGCGATACGCCTGCTGTTAAAACCGTCACCACGAACCCGGCATTGCTATTTGGAAACACACCCATAAGGCTTCTCGTTCCCGGCAAACCGCACCCATGGTGAACCATCAATTCATCGCCATACACATCGCGGTAGAAATGCAGCCCCATGCCCAGGTCAGATGGATGACGTCCAAAGTGACGCGCGTGAAGCGTCTTTCGGCCTTCTCCAGATAAAACATGTGGAAAGGTTTGCGCCTTTTCATCCGCATGCAGGGCGACATATTTCAGCATATCCTTCGTCGTAGTGATAAGTCCGCCTGATGCTGCTGTTAATGGGTGCTTTGGATAGAACTTGATCTCTTGTAAAGAACCATCCGGATACACAGCATATGGTTGTGCAAGATACGGCGGTTTTTCCAGGGAGTGATGGAAGAGCGCGCTCTCCATACCAAGAGGCTCGAAAATATTTTCATCGACATAAGACGCCAATGATTGGCCGGTTATGTCCTCAATCGCCACACCCTCCAGCGCAACGCCCAGGTTTGCATACTGGCCCACTGCACCCGGCTTGCGTTCGATATTTTCTCGAAAGAGCGCCTGCACCGTCTTGGCGTCCACCGGCGCCGCGAGCTCCTTTTTTACGCCCTGGGGCGTAAAATGTCCCGCCATGCCGGAGCTATGGGTCATCAGCTGCCGGAACGTAACCTCGTCGCCATGGGGCGGCGGTAATCTATAGCGTTTAAGATACATATTGACAGGGTCATCCAACGACGCGATCCGGCCACGCTCAACCAGCTGCATCAAAGCTGTCGCTGTCACCGTTTTTGATGTTGAACACATTCGAAACCGTGTTTGCTCAGGATCTAAGGGGATTTGCGCTTTCTGGTCTTGCCACCCATAGGCCTTCAAAAACAGGATTTCACCATCCTGGATAAATCCAACAGACGCCCCGTTCATCCGCTTGTTTGCAAGTGCAGCCTCAAAATATTCATCCGCCCAGGCTTCAATTTTTTTGCTGTCAAACTCTGTCCTGGCAAATGCGCTCTCAAAAGCGACCGTCAGGGCGAATACAAAAAGCAGAAAGTTCAAAACGCGTTTCATCATCACTCAGCAACTCGAAACTTTGAGTACATGCCATCCGGAATGCTCTTATATTCAAGACGGCTTATGTCCGCCGGACCGTGGCCGGGCGCATCAATCGTAATAGCCGTTTTTGCAAACCCGGTTTCCATAAAACCAGACCGAAAGTGATTTCGCGATTTTACCACGAACAGGTCCAGATCATTTACGGGAACGCCAAACCGTTCAAGGGTTTTTGGCGACGTCACCTGATGGTAGTACTCACTGATCAATACCCAATTATTTTTCGGTAACTCAAGCAAAGCATAGCGCGCCCCCGGCAGATTGGGCTGGGGTCGGTCTATGCCGGCGAAACGTAGAATTCCGCTCACCTCCAACGGGGCCCCTGCAAGGTCTGACGATTTGCCGCCAAGGCTCACCGATACGGTGTCTCCGACTTTGAAGCCCTTGGCCAGCCGGCCGACTTCGCCGATGTCGGCAATGGAGCCGACCACCATGTTCGAAATTCCAGCCTCCAGCAACTCATGCGTAACGCGCGTGGAATCCCCCATGCGATCGGAAAGGTTCGCGAGAACCACGCGGCCGCGCCCTTGTGATAACGCTTGCAGGCCTTGAGCGACGCCTTCTTCAACGCCAGGAAACGTCCATTCAAAATCCTCTCGCCGCGACCAGATATACGCCCTCATATCCTCAACGATTTCGTCAGCCAACGCCTGATCATCGTTTGTGACAGCCATTACCGCCATGCCGATATCGGGTACATCGGCAAACGTCCACCCTTGGAAAACAGAAACATAGACGTCGCGCTCCCGGTTCTCCCATCGCCGCGCCCGCTCCATAATGTCTTGAGGCGCGCCCTGGTGCGTGCCCCCGAAAACAGTCGCAAAAAATACGCCAGGCTTCGCCGCCGCCATTGTCGGCTTGTAATCCCCCCGCATGGTGCGCACCAGGAGATGCGCCGCCCGCTCTCCCATAAGGTTAGCATCATAGTGTGGAAACCTTTTCACCGCCAACAAGATATCGAGGTGTTCCAAGATCTCAACATCTTCATTCCCGTGGTGATCAAATGTCGCCACAATGGGAATATCGCCGACAGCTTTCCGGACACGTCGCACGATCTCGGCTTCAGGGCGGTCAATGCCTTCAACCGCCATACCCCCGTGAAGGGCCAGATAGACGCCATCCAAACCAGGAATAGAAGTAAACACCTCGATCATTCCAGACGTATACTTATCGAACGCCTCTCGGCTGACCCAGCTGCCGGATGAGCCGCCGAACGAAGGACCAACCAAGTACCCGTCAACAATATCAACTTCGGGGAAATCATTCATTCGGTGATAAAATCCCCCGATATAGGATATTTCGTTTTCAGCAATCTGCTTCAGGCTTTCCCCGGTCAGCGGAGGGAATAAGTATTCAAATTCTTTGATCCCTGTTGGCGGAGACGGACAAAAAGTACATGTCTCATGCATAAAGAAAGCATATGCAACCTTCACCGGCTCACTGGCTGCGGCTTCACCCCCCTTGAACAAAAGAAATACAAGTCCGGCTGCACCGAAAACGACAGTAAGAAAAATGAATCTTAAACTTATCATTAACGCCCCTTATTTGAAACGAACAAGGAATAACAATATCGAAAAAAAGTTGATTGGAGCAATGCGCTCCGCCGTCAGGTTATTTTACCGTCATTCAGCCTGTCGATCATTCCAGTGTTTTCAAGATTCACAATTATAATAAGTAGATGACGATGGGTTAAACACGCAATTGCACCCACCCGTCACATGTGCTTCGAGCAGACTTTTGACCTAAAACATCATATAAAACAGATACTTGCCGATATCGCTCCATACGCCGGACAAAACGCAACCAGCTCGGTTCATCATTGTAAAGCGCAGCGTCGATAGGCGTCAGGCGTAACGCCAAAACGCTTTTGAAAAGCCTTGTAAAACCCCGATAGCGA
>JBCDBL010000198.1:0-4177 GCA_039183635.1 Pseudomonadota bacterium | reverse complement strand
GTTGGCGCGCAGTTCGCCTTCGCCTTGCCGGAACGTGATGTTGTGATGGTTATATTAAATTCTCTATATGACTTTCCGCCGAACACCAGTGCGGCGCAAATGGTGCCGCATTTGATGGGGATCATCAATGCCTTTCCAAAAAATACAACACCGTATAAAGAATAAATTGTAGTTGAATTTATTTGTGGATATACATGAATACAAACACAAAAAAGGGGGGCGCTATTTAGCGTCCCCTTCTTCTTGCACTGTAATCGCCGCGCCGCCGGTTAATGCAGTGTCAAGCGTTTTCGCCGTAAAGTCCGCACCATCTGTGCAGAATATAAGTTCTTTTGGAAGCGCTGTCTTATAGGCGCTATCCTGCTCAACTTTGATCTCTACGCCATCAATATTGAGTATTGGGCCGTTTCGCTTAAGGCCTGTAAGAGCCTCTAAATCTTTTATGGTTTGCTCAGGGTGTGCTGAGCCTAAGATAACGCGTGTAAGGCGTCTGGCGCCGTTGGGGTGGCGTGCATTTAACCGTATTGGCACGCGCTCAGCTGAGTCTTCGATTTCCTCGATAAGAAATGGCAGGGAAACATCAAGCCCTCCGCCCATCCGCCACTTTACGTGGCCCCCGTCCGCTTTGAAACGCTCGTGCGTGAAGGGCTGTTCCGCAAGTTCAAGGCCCCGTTTTCGTGCGGCGGAGATGATGTCCTCCAACGGCGTTGCGGCGAGGCACCAATCCGCCCATACCCCTTTCGAGGCGACGGTCCAGTGCTTCAGAAAGCGGCGCATAAGTGTTTTTTCGCCTGTGAACATTCGTTTCAAGAGACCGGTTGGTTCCGTTAATGCAAGCAGAACTTTGCGAAAACGATGGTTGCCAAAACAAACAAGCTCTATGCAGACTTTATTTTCAAAAACAATTAGTGCGTTCCCGCTTTTGCCTCCCGTATTGCTGCCCTGCGTGACAATGAAGCCAAGCGCTTCAAAATTGCGGGTGGCCGTCAGAAGGTCATCCACCATGATGCAGAAGTGATCGACTTTAATATTTACATTGTTTTCCATCTAACGCTCTCGCAAATATACTCTCAGAATCTTATGCATCTCTGTTATCGGAAAACACGATAATCCTTACCGACATCGATTCCGCGACTCGCCGCCGGGCGCGCTTTCATACGCTCATGCCATGCGCGCACGTTCGGCCATTTAGAAAGATCAAACCTGAACCGTTTGTATGACAACAGCCAAGGCCAAATCGCCATATCCGCTATAGAATAGTTTTTGGCGATATAGTCCTGTTTTTTAAGTTGTTTGTCCAGAACACCTAGAAGTCGGGCATATTCTTTCGTATAGCGATTTATCGCGTAAGGTATTTTCTCTTCGTTATAGATCATGAAATGGCTGAGTTGTCCCGCCATAGGGCCAAAGCCGCCGACTTGCCAGAACAACCATTCCAGCACATGGCTGCGCTCTGCTGGCGTTTCCGGCAAGAACTGGCCTGTGCGATCAGCGAGGTAGGTTAAAATCGCGCCAGATTCGAATATAGTGAGCGGCGTGCTGTCGTTATCTGTGATGCGGATTGCTGGAACGCGGCCGTTTGGGGAGAGCGTTTGAAATTCCTCGTTAAACTGATGGCCTTGAGTGATATCGACCGGGCGCAGCTTGTACGCCAGCCCGCATTCTTCCAGCATGATGGTTATTTTCCAGCAGTTCGGCGTCGGCCAATAGAAGAGTTCAATCATATTCGTTCGATCAGCGTCGCTGTTCCCATACCAACCCCAACACACAAAACGGCAATGCCCAGCGTCTTATCCTGGCGCTCCAATTCGTCAAGCAGCGTACCCAACAGCATGGCGCCTGTTGCGCCCAGGGGGTGTCCCATGGCGATGGCGCCGCCGTTGACATTGACACTGTTTTCATCGATATCCAATGCCTGCATAAATCGCAATGGCACGGCCGCGAACGCCTCGTTCACCTCCCATAGGTCGATATTCGCCGCCGAGACGCCTTCGCGGTTTAAGAGACGCTCCACAACATATTCTGGACCCGTCATCATGATGGATGGTTCCGAGCCGATGGTTGAAAAGCCGCGAATTCGCGCACGCGGTTTTGCACCTAAGGTTTGCGCTGCGATGGCGTTGCCCATCAGAACAGCTGAAGCGCCGTCCACAATACCGCTGGAGTTACCGGCATGATGAACATGGTCGATAGACGGCAGTTCCGGATACAGATCAAGAATAACGTCATCGAAGCCCATAGCGCCTGCGCCTGCAAAAGAAGGCTTTAGCGCGCTTAGAGTTTCCGTTGTCGTATCTGGGCGGATATGTTCATCGCGATCCAATATCGTAACCCCATTTTGATCCGTTACGGGAATAACAGAGTTTGCGAAATACCCTTCTGTCCACGCGCGGTGCGCACGTTGCTGGCTTTGAGCAGCGAAGCGGTCGACATCTTCACGTGTGAAGCCGTATTTTGTCGCTACAGTATCGGCGCCGATCGCCTGGCCCACAAGATAGTGATCATGTGCGACGCTGGGGTCGACGCTACCGGCGCTGCCGCTGGTTCCCATCGGCACGCGGCTCATGCTTTCGACGCCGCCGCCGATAACAATATCCGATTGTCCGCAGGCGATGGAGGCTGCGCCGGTGTTAACCGCATCAAGGCCTGAGGAGCAATACCGGTTGATATGCAGACCAGCGACACTGTCGTCATATCCTGCCTTTAACGCGCATAGCCGGCCGAGCACGCCGCCTTGTTCGCCAACCGGCTCGACGCAGCCAAGAATAACTTCATTTACCTGTGAAGTATCAAGATCGTTTCTTAAACGCACTGAGTGAAGGGCTTGTCGTCCAAGCTCCAAAGGGCTGACCGACCGTAAGCCGCCACCGCGTTTGCCACGGCCGCGCGGCGTTCTGACGTGATCGTAAATATAGCAATCCACCTTCGTATCGCTCCAAAAATTCTAAATTACCTATACCTTTAAAGAGTGTGCGAACAGAGCTGTCTATTGGTAAATGCTAATCCCCATTATAAATAAAGCCGCGTTGCAAAGCCTTGACGGTTTCGGAAAGAATTGGGTTCGTCCGAAGAAAGGCTGAAAAATGGCGATCTCTTTTGAAAACAAAGTTGTTGTGGTGACCGGCGCAGGCCGCGGTTTGGGCCGCTCTCATGCACTTGCCTATGCTGAACGTGGCGCGCGCGTGGTCGTTGCAGATCTTGGGGCGGACCTTGACGGAGGCGGCGGCGGCAGCGAGGTGGCGGATGAGGTCGTTGCGCTCATTACAGAGCGGGGCGGTAGTGCTCTGGGGTTTTGTTGCGATGTATCTGATGCAAACTCTGTGTCGGATATGATGGCGGGCATTGTCCATGAAATGGGCCGCATAGATGTGTTGGTGAATAATGCGGGCAACTTGCGCGATCAGAGTTTTGCGAAAATGAGTACGGAAGATTTTGAACAAGTCTGCTCCGTCCATCTTTTCGGGGCGGCCAATTGCACGCGCGCCGTCTGGCCGGTCATGCGCGACCAGGGATATGGCCGTATCTTGATGACATCTTCAGGAAGCGGCATTTATGGAAACTTTGGCCAAAGTAATTACGCGGCGGGTAAGTTGGGCGTTTTGGGGCTTGTCAAGGTTTTGAAAATCGAAGGCGCCAAATACAACATCCATGTGAACGCCATTGCTCCGGCCGGCGCGACGCGGATGAACAGCGCTGGTATGAGCAAGGCGCTGCGTGAGTACTTCGACCCGAAATCTGTGAGCGCTGCGGCGCTTTACCTGACCTCGGATGAGGCGCCGAACGGTGTTATCCTATCTGCAGGCGCCCATCATTTCTCCGCCATTGATCTGATAACGGCTGAAGGCATGCGTCTTATGGATGCTAAACCGGAAGATATTGCTGCGCATTGGGATGAAATATCCGATATGTCAAACGCAAAACAGCACGCCAGCCTTGATGAGGCGATGATGTCGGTTTTGCCGAAAGAACTGCTTAAATAATGGACAGTTTTAGAACGTAACTGTTCCGCTGCTGGATAAACTATTCATTTCGTCATCTGAATATCCAACTTCTGCAAGTATATCTCTGTCGTTTTTCGCGTGTGATGGCGCGACAGTAGGGAGGTTGTTCAAGCCTGCAAAAGGGCGAGGCTGGGAGACGCCTGCGATAGAAACGAAGGTTTTGCGTTCGGTAACTT
>JBCDBL010000197.1:0-4201 GCA_039183635.1 Pseudomonadota bacterium | reverse complement strand
GCGGAAGATGTCGTCGAGCCGTCCGCGTTCGGCGTAAATGCCCTTGGGGCGCGGCCCGCCGTCGAGGGCGGCGGCGATGTCGAGCACCATGGAGGCGCCGTTCCGGGGGAAGATGTCGAACACAACGACGCCCTCTTGCTTGGTTTCGCGCACATCGGCGCGGTCGGCGAAGGCTTTCAGGCTGTTGCGGATCGCCTCGGCCGCTTCGGGCGGGGCGTCGACGCTGACGGCGTTTTTATAGCGGGACTTCGCCAAAAGCTCCGCCGGGGTCCCTTCCGCGGCGAGGCGCCCGCCGTCGATCACGACAACCCGGTCGCACAGCGCGTCCACCTCCTCCAAAATATGGGTGGAGACGAGGATGGCCTTGTCGGCGGCCATGGAACGGATGAGGCGGCGCACGGCGAATTTTTGATTGGGGTCAAGCCCGTCCGTGGGTTCGTCGAGGACGAGCACGGGCGCGTCGTGGAGGATCGCCTGGGCGAGGCCGACCCGGCGGCGAAAGCCTTTCGACAGTGTTTCAATCCGACGGTCCATCACCTGGCCGAGCTGGGCCCGGGTGGCGGCGTTATCGATGGCTTTGGCTTTTTGCGTCTTTCGAAAGCCCCTTGCATCGGCGATGAAACCAAGGAACCGGCGCGGCGTCATTTCGCCGTAAGAGGGCGCGCCCTCGGGCAAGTAACCGAGCTTGCCCTGGGCGGCGGCGGGGGCGCTTGCTATATCCTCCCCGCAAATCGCAATCGATCCGGCGTCGGGTTTCAAAAAACCGGCGATCATTTTCATAGTCGTCGATTTGCCTGCGCCGTTCGGACCGAGAAAGCCGACGATTTCGCCCTTCCGTACGGTGAGGGTCAAATCGTCCACGGCCGTAACTGCGCCGAAACTCTTGGACAGATTCTTGATGTCGATGAATGCGGGGGACGCGTCGTCGATCGCCATTGCCGATTAAGCTTTGTCTTTTGATGGAATGAGAGAAAACCTTTTCTGTCGATTTCGACATAAAGACATGCGCGCCGGGATGCAAGATGCGAGCGCGCATGGAAAGGTCATTCGTCGAAGGGTGTCGGTCAGGTCCTGAAGGCCGCTGGCATCCCGGGGGCTGGGGGCGATAAAACCGGAATTGGGCGCCCTTTTCGAACCTGACCGACCTTTGAAACATGACCCATGATTTCGGCCTTCGCCGGGCCCAAATGGGGCGAGAATGAGGCTTACGAAATCGTAATTCAGGTTGCGTCTTTTCCTAAAAAACGCGGCGCGGGGCGGGGGCGATTTCAATAGGCGGGGCGACTTGCCAGAGCAGGTGCAAAGCTCCATGATTCATAAGTCTATGGATCATGTGGTCGACATTGAGCGTGCGCCGGCGCGTAAAAAAAACGAGGTTGTCGCCTTTGAGCGTCGGGAGCTGGAGCGCATCCTTCAAGTCTACGGGATGTTCGTTGCGGCGGGTCACTGGCGCGACTACGCCGTAGATATGTTGAAAGACGTTGCGGTGTTCAGCATTTTTCGCCACGCCAGCGAAGCCCCGCTTTATCGCATTGAAAAGCGACCGAAGCTCGCCGCCAAGCAGGGCGCCTATGTCGTGGTGTCGCAAAGCGGCATGGTGCTGAAGCGCGGGCGGGATCTTGGCAACGTGCTGCAGGTGTTCGACCGGCAAAAGCTGAAGCTGGCCGAATAAAAAAACGCCCCGGCGATCCCGGGGCGTTTTTCAGTTTTAACAAGCGATAAGGCTTACTCGTTATTCATAATCCCTAATATATTCAGTATATGAATAAAGAGGGTTATGAAGCTGCCGTAAAGGGCGAAGGCGCCGAAGATCGCCGCGCGGTTTTGCTCCTCTTTCGAGCCCATCTGATAGTACATGGACTTAATCATCTGTGTTTCATAAGCGGTGATCCCGGCGAAAACGAGAACCACGCCACATGAAAACAATAGGCTGAACGTTGAGGAGAAACCGACGAAAACGCCGATCAGCAACACCACGAGCAAACCGACCGCCGCCATCATTAAGAACCGCCCGACGCCAGACAAATCCTTCTTAGTGGTGTAGCCATAAAGGCTCATGGCGCCGAAAGTCGCCGCGGTGATGAAAAAGGCCCGAGCGATGTCTTGTTGGCCTTCCGCCGACTGCAAGAAAAACGCGACCATGGGCGAAATCAAGACGCCCCAAAGCGCTGCATATAACCAGTACGCGCCATGCGCCATCGCTTTGCCGCCGCTGAAGATAAGCCGCGGGGCGAAGAAGCCCATGCCCAAGAGCGCTGCGAACACGACCCATTTCGCTGGTCCGACGGCGATTGTCACCATCAGCTGCGGGTTCGCCGCCAAGAACAGGGTGATGATGCCGGTGAACGCGACGCCGAGCGCCATATAATTGTAAACGCCCAGCATGTAGCTGCGTAGGCCTGCGTCCTGGGACGCATCCATAGTTCCAGCGCCGGCGGCGCGAGAATATTGCGATTGATAGTCAGCCATGTGCCCTCTTTAAAACACGTTTAACGCGCCGTTTGGCGCTTTACGGGCTTTAATATTGGGAGACGCGGCCCGGCGATCAAGAAAAACCAGCGAGATTTTGCAATAAAATACAAGTGCGAAGCATAATTTCGCTGAATTCGAGCAGGTCCTTTTCATTTTTGAACGGCTGCGTTAACCTTATATTGTTGCCGTTGGGGGTCAGCGACGGGGAAAATGCGCTTGTCTGTTAAAAAAGTGTGTATTTTCGCCTGTAACATGATTATCAAGGCTTTGGGTTTCGGTTTCGGCCGACAGGCGCTTTTATAACCTTCTTGGAGGGGATCTTATGAAGAAGACACTTTTCGCAACCGCCGCCGTTGTGGCGTTGTCATCCGGTGCGGCTTTGGCGGGCGAAGGCCCTTACGCCTCGTTCGGCGCAGGTTACAATCAGCCGGAAGACGAGAGCATTCCGGTTACGGGGGCGACATTGTCTCCCGAACGCGAAGTTCACTACGACTCTGGTTTCGGCGTCATGGGTGCGCTCGGGTACGATTTCGGCAACTCCTTGCGCTCTGAAATCGAACTTGCGCATCGCGACAACGATGTGAGCGCTATTCAAACAACAGCGAACGGCGCGGGCGATATTGCGGTGACGTCCCTTCTGGCCAACCTGATTTGGGAAGTCGACGTCGAAAGCCCCGTTACGCCGTTCCTCGGCGTCGGTGTCGGCGGCGCGCATGTTGATGCGAATTACCTTGCAACAGGCGCAACGCGCGCCATCAATGTTGGTGACGAAGACTGGGCTCTTGCGTACCAGGGCATCGTCGGTCTTGCTTGGAAGGTCGCTGAGAACCTGGCTGTCGATTTGAGCTATCGTTACTTTGCAACCGACGAGGTTTCTTTCGCAACGGCGGTTCCTGGCGGCACGCTTGACCAGGAATACACCGCACATGGCGCTTTTGTCGGTCTGCGTTGGGCGTTCGGCGCTCCTGCGCCGGTCGTTGAGCCAGCTGCTCCCGTTCAGCAGTTCTCTGCTCCCGAGCCTGTTGAAACGGCGGAAGATCTTGATCTTACGGTCTACTTCGACTTCAACAAGTCGAACCTGACGGATGCTGCGGAAGCTCTGATCGCTTCAGCTGCTGAAACAGCCCTTGAAAACGATATTGATCGGGTTGTCGTTGAAGGTCACACGGACACATCCGGTTCTTCTGCTTACAACCAGGTTCTCTCCCAGCGCCGCGCGGAAGCCGTGCGCCAGGGCTTGATCGCCAACGGCATTCCTGCAAGCGCGATTGAGGTGACATCCTTTGGTGAGAACCAGCCGGCGACCGCCACAGCCGATGGCGTGCGCGAGCCGCTGAACCGCCGTGCGGAAGTTACGATCCGTTTCGAATAATCTGAGCGGACAAGATACCTAAATTCCAGCCGGCGCGGGCTATCGCTCGCGTCGGCTTTTTTTTGTTCCATCAAACCCCTCCACCTTCGGTGGAGGTTTTTAACTGAATAAAGTCATTGACCTCCCCCAGAGGGGGGAGGTTTGAAACGCTTCGCTTGGGACCGCCAGAAGCGGTCTTACCTTAAAACGAGATTTCTGAGGTCTCCTCCCCCGCTTTGGCGGGGGAGGTGGGCCGCGCGGGTCGGAGGGGGCTCTGCGATCTTTCAGGCTGGAAAGGCGGTTTTGGGTGCGCGGCGTCTGTGTGGCCCCCTCCGTCCGCGGGCGCGGGCGCCGCCCCCCAGGAAACGGGGCGGGGTC
>JBCDBL010000196.1:0-4615 GCA_039183635.1 Pseudomonadota bacterium | reverse complement strand
TTTCAGGCACGTGGAGACAGATCCCGGCGCTAACACGCGCACGCCAAAACCTATGGGTTTTGGGCGCGTGTAACGTCCGGGATGACGGAACAACTCTGACTCTCAACAAGCCCTAGACCACATTTACAATTCTCCGAATCCTAAATGCGGTCTAAGTTTATGTTTTAACGCGCATTTTATTCACAAAACCGGTTCCCACTTTTGTGAATGCGCTCTAGCCGTATTGGGGTATGGCCAAGTCATACTTCCCGTTTAAGACGATACGAAAACATGGCTTAAACGCTTATTTTTATTTAATTTTTAGAAATAAGGCTCTGGCCATACCCCGTTCATGCTTCTCATCAGCTTCGATTGCAATCCGCCCTAAAGCCCGTTTTCTGCGGCCAGATCTTTCAGCGATGTTTCCGGCCGCGCGCCATAGTGGGAAATCACCTCCGAGGCGGCGAGGGCGCCCAAGGCCCCGAAATGGGCGAGCGGCCGTCCGGCGGCGTAGCCGGCGAGAAACCCGCCGGCGTATTGGTCGCCGGCACCCGTCGTGTCCACAAGCTGACGCGGCGCCACGGCATCGATGCGCACCGTTTCACCTTCGCCGGTGAGAATGACGGAGCCTTTTTCAGACCGCGTCAGGGCGGCGATCGCGCAATAGCGTCGAAGCTCTTCAGCGGCGCTGTCGAAATCGGAAGTCTCCACGAGGGCCTTCACTTCCGTTTCGTTTGCGAAAAGGATGTCCACATGCTCGTGAATGAAGGCTAGGAAGTCCGCCCTGTGCCGCTCCACGCAAAAGGAATCCGACAGGGTCATGGATACTTTGCGCCCCGCGGCCCGCGCGATTTCGGCGGCCTTGCGGAACGCCGCTTTCGCCTGGGGCGGGTCGAACAGGTACCCTTCCAAATACGTAACGCCTGCGGCGGCGACGGCGGTCTCGTCAATGTCGTCGGGCCCAAGCTCGACGCAGGCGCCGAGATAGGTGCACATGGACCGCTGCGCGTCCGGCGTCACGTTCACCAAACACCGCGCCGTCGCCGGTCCGTCTTCGGCCGGCGGGGTGTCGAAGGCGACGCCGATGGCTTTCAGGTCGTGGGCGAACACCTTGCCCAACTGGTCGTTTTTCACTTTACCGATGAACGCTGTTTGGGCCCCGAAGGACGCCGCCCCGGCGATGGTGTTCGCCGCCGACCCGCCGGAGCTTTCCGTGCCGGGCCCCATGGCGTCATACAGCGTGTCGGACCGCGCCGCATCGATCAGAAGCATTCCCCCTTTGGGAATATCCTGTTCGGCGAGAAACGTCTCGTCCGCACGGGCGACCACATCGACGATGGCGTTGCCGACCCCTAAAATATCGACGGCGGCGTCGGAGCCATGGGCGGTGTTTGTCATAAATCGGCTTTCCGTTGGTTTTCATTTGTTAACGAGCGCGCGCGAGTATAGGCAGGTTGCCGGACCGATCAATCAATACCGATGCGTGATGGGTCCGACGACAAGGCGCGCGCTTGCGGACAGCGAACCGGAATGCGCTTTGCCTGAAAACGCTTGAGCGAGGGAGCCTGCGTCATGGCCTGGGGCCGTTTTTTTCGCAAGACCTGGGATGACAGGACAGAGGTGTTGCGCGCCGCGGCCGCCCCTGTTCTCGGCGGCGCGGCCGTTGCGGCGTGCGTCACGCTGACCGACGGGGAGCGGACGCGCTTCGCCCCCAAAGCGCCCGAGGCGCCGGAAGCGCCCGCCCTCAGCGAAGCGGATCTTTTAGGGCTTGGCGCCGCGGACGTGGAGGCGTTGATCGGCGCCCCGGCCTTGGTGCGCCGGGAAGGCGAGGGGGAGATGCGCCGTTACGTCTTCTCCGAATGCTCTTTGCTCGTATTTTTGTATCCCGCAGGCGAGGGACCCGATAAGGTCGTCTATCTCGATGCTGCGGCCCGCGCGTCTGGCGCGGACAAGCCCACTGTCGATGCCTGCCTTGCCGACAGCAAGGCGCGGGTTTAGCGGGATTTGCGCGCGATGCGGATCACACGAAGGTCGTCTCACGCGTTCAAAACAAAGACCGTAGAGCCGATCGCCGACGCACAAAGCATGCAAACGGCTCTAGCGCTCGCTATTTTGGAGATGCTGCGCCGCGGACGACTGTGCGACAAGCTTTTGATAGCTGATCGTAAATGGGTTTGGGTCTTTTGACTTGCCCTGGGACCGTTCCATTTTTTGAAAGCGGCGGCGCTTAATTTCCTTTTCGAAGATGTCTCTTAAAATATCGGCCATATCGATAATCTCAAAAGGCCGCCCGCGCTCCGTCACCATCATCCGAAAATTATCGTCTGTCGTCATTTCGATCAGAGCTTCAAGGGTCGTGCGATTGCGATCGATGCGGGAGAAGTTTAATCGCGGAAAGAGGCTCTTCCTGTTTTGCTCCATATACTGAGACAGCTGCTGTTCAGAACAGCCTTGCGTATACGAAATCAGCTCTTTGATTTCCGGCCTCCAGCTTTCTTTCTCTTCACCTGGGTCGGCATCGGAATTGGGCTGCAGTTGGAAGTAATTAGTCAATACAAAGAATTGATTTTTCTTGTCTCGGCGCCTGCTGTCGCTGTACACAAAGCAAACATCATAAATCTCGCCGCGAAATATCGTATCTGCAACGAGAACGGCGTCCCAAAAATCCTCCGGCGCGCTAAACTGCTTGTTTTTGTCTTTGGAGTTCAGCTCAACGGACAGTAAGAACTGCGCCTTCTCGCCGTAATCCTCCCGGGCTTTTTCATACTTTCTGATGAGCGAGGCTTTGTCCGCAAGGAGCGTGTCCTTGTTTTTAAGTTCAATACGAGTGGACGGCGGCTGAACGAGAGAATCGTTGAGATCGGATATAAGAGCGACAATTTGTTTTTTGTTGATTTCTTCGACAGCGACTTTCGCCTCTTCGCCCACTTTGCTCGATCGCACATCAAGACCGCGAAACGATATTCTCGATATGGCGCCGAACAAAAGCGCCAAAAACAGGCCCAATACAAGAACGGTCACGCCAAGCAGCGACACGAAAAACCGTCCTTCGATTTGTCCCGCGCCGTAGACCCAGATAAGGGTTCCTCCAAAGCCTACGGCTATAAGGGAAATGCAAACTGCGAACAGTAAATGGCGCATTGGCCGCCCCGCGCGTTTCAAAAAATGAAGGTCCTGTGCGTCGTTTATTGCGCCATCGCCGTTTCGACGCGTTGCAGGGATTTCAGGTATCCAAGCGTGTCGACATCCGGTGCGACCTCCCATCCAAGCCCGCCTTCGGAGGGAGACTTCATCTCCGTCAGGGTGAAGTCCATTTTTACGTCATAGACCCGCTGAACCTGATTGCGCAGATAAACCTGCGCTGCGTACCACGCGGCTTTGTCCGGCCCGTCGGCGCAGGCGGCGGCTTCGGCGCCCGTGGCGCCCCACCTGCGCTCCGGGCAGTGATAGGGGTCGAAGGACAGGTCGAACAAACGCTCCATCACATGATGGAAGCGCAGGCGCAGACGCTCCCCGTCGCTTTTTGTATATACGAACTTGCAAGCTTCGGCGCGGTCGGAAAACGCCGCAAGCAAATCGGCCGGCAGGTCGGCGCCCTCATAGGACAGCGAAGGGTCTCCTTGGGCGTGTCGGGTGACGAGGTCTTCTGCGAGCCGGCGCAGCTCGACAAAATTGTTTTTCAGCCGCGCGTCCCGGGACGGGGTCGAATACGCTTCCCAGTCGCCGTATGTGCCGTAAATGTTCGGGGGCAGACGACCCGGATGGGGCCTCAAGTGCAGGCCCGCCTCATAGGCGCGGTCGACAGCGACGCTGCGGGCCTTGATGTTGACGCAGATGGCGTCAATCGCGTCTGAAAGCTCCGTGACGGGGTTATAAGCGTAGTCCGGTGCGGCGAGAACGCGGCGCACATAGGCGTAGTAATCGAGTGTGCGGTCTTCGTATCGAAATTCGCCCAAGTCCCAACGGCCTTCCGGATGCGGAACGGTGCCGAAAAACTGCTCCATGGAGAAATCGGCAAGCTCAGCGTTGGTTGCGGCGACGGCGCGCCCGCCGGTCTTGCGGATCGGGCGCCATGCTTTTAGCCCGGCGCCAAGTTCCGGTCCGGAGCGTATGAAATTCGGACCGTAGACGGTGCGCGTTAAAGACAAGTCCGGGTGGGACGCCATGATGTGAACGCGGCCGGACGCCTCAATGTCGTAGATGAGGCCCACATGGCCGTAAATATCATAGGCGATCATGCCCGGGCGCACGACGCCGCGTTCGATCTTAACGGGATAAAAGTCGTCAAAGCTGGTTCCGCCCCCGGTTTCGGGGTGTGTGCGGAACATTGCGGTGGAAACCTCGTTGACGATACGGCGCAAAAAACGCGGCGCGTCGATCGGCGCGCCGTCTGCCCGCCAGGCGTAACGACGTTCGGAGACGACATTGCCGGCTTTGGAGTAGCGGTGATCTTCCGGGGCGCCGTTCGCGGTCTGCATCAGACTGGCGTGGGAGAAGGGCAGGCCGTTTTTCCAGGCGTAATAGCCGCGCAGGAAATAAGCGACGTCGGCGCAGTCGCCGTAAAAAATCTCATCGCCGTCTGTGTGGCGGTAGGGGTTTGCGTCGGAGCGCAGGCATTGGTCAAGGCTGGCGCAGG
>JBCDBL010000195.1:0-4685 GCA_039183635.1 Pseudomonadota bacterium | reverse complement strand
TTCCCTCGTGGCGTCGAAACGGGGGGATTTGCTGGCCCTCGGCCTCGCGCGGCTGCGGCGTCTTGCGCCCGATGCGCGCATGACGGGACTGTCCGCCACGGTGCATGATCCCGAACGCTTGCGCCGGTTTCTGGTTCCGCAAACGGGGGCGGCGAACGATCTCGCCCACCTCGTCGTCGGCCAAGGCGGGGCGAAGGCGGAGGTCGCCGTCCACGATTCCGACGAACGCATCCCCTGGTCCGGGCATTTCGCCCGCCATGCGTATGCTGAGGTTTACGAGGCGATCAAGCCCGCCGGCATGGCGTTGGTGTTTGTCAACACCCGGGCCCAGGCGGAGCTTGCGTTTCAGGAATTGTGGCGGCTGAACGAGGACAATTACCACATCGCCCTCCACCACGGCTCCCTCGATGTGGCGCGCCGGCGCAAGGTCGAAGCCGCGATGACCCGGGGCGAATTGAAGGCGGTGGTGTGCACCTCCACCCTCGACCTCGGCATCGACTGGGGCGATGTGGATCTCGTCATTCAAATCGGCGCGCCCAAGGGCGCTTCCCGCCTTACCCAGCGCATCGGCCGGGCGAACCATACGATGAGCGAGGCGAGCCGGGCGCTGCTCGTCCCCGGCAACCGGTTCGAAGTGCTGGAGTGCCGCGCCGCCAAGGACGCCATCGACGCCGGGGAGCTCGACGGCGAGGACGACCGGCCCGGCGCCCTCGATATTCTGTGTCAGCACATTCTCGGCATGGCCTGCGCCGGCCCGTTCCATGAAGACGATTTGTATGGGGAAATCCGCAGCGCCGCCCCCTACGCCGCCTTGAAGCGGGAGACCTTCGACAAGGCGCTGTCGTTCGTTTCGAACGGCGGCTACGCCCTGAAGCGGTACGACCGCTACGCCCGCATCGTCCGGGACGAACAGGGACGCTGGACCGTGAAAGACAAGCAGGCGGCCCAGCAATACCGCCTCAATGTCGGGGCGATCGTCGAGGCGCCGATGCTCGCCGTGCGCCTCACCACCCGCCGCGCGGGCAAGGACGGCAGGGCCCGGGCCGGGGGCGGCCGGGCGGGGCGGCGGCTCGGCCAGATTGAGGAATGGTTCGTGGACGGCCTCGCCCCCGGCGACACGTTCCTGTTTGCAGGCGAAATGCTGCGCTTCGAAGGGCTGCAGGAGACCGACGTCCTCGTCACCCGGGCGCCGGGGGAGGATGCGAAAGTTCCCTCCTGGCAGGGGGGCAAGTTTCCGTTATCCACTTACCTTGCCGACCGGGTGCGCAAAATGGTCTACGCGCCGGAGACCTGGGACCGCCTGCCGGCGCCGGTGGCGGAGTGGTTGACGCTGCAACGGCGAAAATCCGTCATTCCGAAGCCCGACGAATTGCTGGTGGAGACGTTCCCCCGGGCGAACCGCAATTTCCTCGTCTGCTATCCCTTTGACGGCCGCCTCGCCCACCAGACCCTCGGTATGCTGCTCACCCGGCGGCTGGAGCGCCTCGGCCTTCAGCCGATGGGGTTCGTGCCGACGGAATACGCTCTGTCCGTCTGGGGGCGGAAGGATATGGGCGGCGTCGATATGGACGCGCTGTTCCATGAAGACATGCTGGGCGACGATCTTGAGGAATGGCTGGGGGAGAGCGTTTTGATGAAACGCACCTTCCGTTATTGCGCCGTCATCGCCGGCCTCATCGAGCAGCGCTATCCGGGCCAGGAGAAAACCGGGCGCCAGGTGGCGTTCTCCTCGGACCTCATTTTCGAGGTTTTGAAAGAGCACGAGCCCGACCACATCTTGCTCCAGGCCGCCTGGGCCGACGCCGCCGGCGGGTTTTTGGACCTAAAACGCCTGTCGGCCCTCTTGCGCCGGGTGAAAAACCGCGTGCATCATCAGCCGCTGGAGCGCGTCTCCCCCCTCGCCGTGCCGGTGATGCTGGAGATCAGCAAGGAGGCGGTGCACGGCGAAGGGCATGAGGCGCTGCTTGCCGAAAGCGCTGAGGATATTATTCGGGAGGCGACGCTTTGAGTTTGGAAATACGCGCCTGCGCATTCCCTCTCCCTCTCGGGGAGAGGGCTAGGGTGAGGGGGAAGCGGCGTTTGTGAAAACTTTAAGCTCCTCTTCCCCCTCACCCGAAACCGTTGATGCGGTTTCGACCTCTCCCCGAGACGGAGAGGCCTCGGCGCGGCGTGTTTCTTCTGCATCCGCAGCAACCGGCCCGGTCATGACGGTGAACGGGGCGGCGCTTATTCCCGACCCTTCCGGCGCGGCCTATTGGCCGGCGCGGTCGACGCTGATCGTCGCCGACTTGCACTTCGAAAAGGGCTCGTCCTATGCGCCCCGGGGCGTGTTTCTGCCGCCCTACGATACGCGGGCGACGCCGCGGCGATTGCGGGGGGCGATCGAAACATACCGTCCGCAGACGGTGATCTCCCTCGGCGATGCGTTCCATGACCGGGGCTCCGAGGCGCGGATGGAGCGCGAAGACGCCGCGCTTTTGACGGCGCTGACCGAGCGGAGCGACTGGATCTGGATCGCCGGCAACCACGATCCGGCGCCGCCGGCGCGCTTTAAAGGCCGCGTCTGCGAAACCTACGCCGACGGGCCTTTGACGTTCCGCCATGAACCCACGCCAGGCCCCGCCCGGGGCGAGGTGGCGGGCCACCTCCACCCCTGCGCCAAAGTGCGGCGTGAGGGCCGATCCCTCCGCAGACGGTGTTTTGCGACGGACGGCGCGCGGCTTATTTTGCCCTCCTTTGGGGCGTATACGGGTGGTCTCAACGTGCGAGATGAGGCTTATGCGGGGATGTTCGGCGCGCTAGAGGCGTGGATGATCGGCCGCGAGGCGGTGTATCGGGTCGGCGAAGGGCTTGTGGGGGATTAAAGCTTCGCGCTTTTGCTCGCGGTTTGGTGGGCGGGGTGAACCCCGCCCTACGCCGAGGCTGTGACTTGTTTTCGCAGCCGCCAGCGCCGCGCTCCACGCATTGCGCGCTTCATAACGGTTCAACGGCGCATAAATTTGAAAAAATCCGAAAAAACGACCACCCTTTCCCAATAGTGCAGTGGCGCCCCGGCGCCGCATCGCGTACGCTTTATTTAAAACAAGAAATCAATCCCCCCGCCGCCAATCCGTACGTCAGAGGCGCCCCCGGCGGCGAGATCAGTCGAGGCCTTAGGATATGGTTTCCTCAGGCTAAATGAGTTTTCGATGATGCAATGCTGGCTTTTGCACGCTGGCGTTGCCCTTGGCGCATGGAGCTTTGAGGCGTTGTTTTTTATCGGAAAATGTAAGGGGTTTTCCAACTACAAGCGGAGCTACTTTTGCTCGTTGTTAAGCAATACTTTTGTTTGCTTCCTACTAGTTTCTGCCTGTGACTTACATGACTGTGCGTCATCTACACGCCTTTTCATTAAACTTAGTGTATAAATTGGTTGTGAGCTTAATGTTAGAGCCTGCATTTAGAAACCACATTATAAGTTTCATGTTGAAAGCAATTTTATTGCTTTCCTTATTTCTGGTCCTTCCGTTTAGTGATTACTATGTCAAGGTAAAATTTGACAAGTTTTGTGAAAATAATATTCCACCTTTACCTAAAAACTTAATCGCAACAGATGGGGTGGAGTTTAGAGGTGATTTTAATCTAGGGTATTTAAATTGGATGGAATATGCTGATTTTGTCGAGTTTTCCACCTCTTATTTGAGGCAAAGCGAAATGCTGGACACAGAATTTAAAAAACCACATGCCCTTGAGGGCTCAATGTATCGTATGCCGTTATTCAGTGAATGGGGCGTCGAATGTGAAAAGTATTGGAAGCTTACGAATACGGCTGATAAAGATGCAATAAGCAAACAAAGAAATCATGTTAATTCTATCGATAATGCGAAATGCCAAGGTTTAACGCAAGTTTCTAATTTTAGTTCTGAATATATTGTTGAGAAAATTGAAAGTGACAAATATGCGCGAATATTAATGCGACCTGTTCATGCTTATATTGTAAGGGCTTTTAATAGAGAGACAGGATTAACGGTGGCTGAGTTTCGTAGATTTACTGTCTCTACAAGTTTTCTTATGTCGAATATTCCCTATCTGCCACATGGCTTTCGGTGCCGTACGGATGCTCGTCCTCTGTACAATGATGTACATGGCTTTGTCCATGTTTTTGAGTAAAATCTACTTTCTTCTTTTACTCTGCTGCTTTAAATCGGAAAGGTTTTTTGATGACTGGAAGCTCTGTTAATATTGAAAGCTTATCCAAGGCTGAACAGATAAAGGCCTACGAAGCTTTTTTATTATCTGCAATTTCTGATGTCGATCTTTCTCGTACCGAAGCAAAATATAAGGAGGTGTATGCTAACCCAGACCTTGATGATAGTCAGCGCCGTGCGCGCCGTCCTACAGTTAGAGTTTATTACGGTTTGATCACAGAAATTTTGTGGAGACGTCCCAGGATTTGTGCCCTTTTTTTTCGTATCTTTTCGCAACCTGGAATACCTTGCAGGTGGTGTTGTGGGGGGGCGATTTATGCTTGATTTTGTCGAGTTTGAGTGTGGTGCTGCCTATCTAAGGAGGGACCGACAATAATCACAATAAGTGATTAATCTTAGAGTTAAGTGATTTTCATGTGATAATCAGTTATTTAATGAAATTCGTATATGATAGTAATTGGAGTGTAAACATTGAATTATATTCTTACTTTGCCTGAT
>JBCDBL010000194.1:0-4723 GCA_039183635.1 Pseudomonadota bacterium | reverse complement strand
CTGCCAAACAGGCCGCTTTCGTGATCATAGCTTGCGCCCAGCGTAAAAGAGACGTTCGGAGAACGACTGAGATCATTGCCGGACAGGTCAATCGATTCGTCTATCGTCTTGGTGGAGGGGTCATCTGCTTGGAATTCGAACTCGTTTATGTCCGATTCTAACAAACCTATGCTGCCGTAGATGTTCCAGTCAGCTGTGGCTTGATAGTCAGCAGACAATTCCAGGCCATAGATAGATGTGTCGCCAGCGTTCACGGTTCGGTTTAACTGTTCTTCATCAAGGAATCGCACCTGCTGATCCTGATAGTCGCTGAAAAAGGCGGTGCCGTTAACGGTCAGCTTTTTATCCAGCCACTGACTGCGCCAACCGGCTTCATAGCTCAGCAGAAATTCAGGACCAAACGTCACCACCTCGAACAGTCCCGGCATTGCTTGTGAGCCTGCGAGAAAGGTGCCGCCCGCGCGATAGCCGCGACGAACGCTTGCGAAGACAGAAAAATCACTATTGAAGCTATACGTCACAGCGCCGTTCGGCAGAAAAACATCAAAACTGTCGGACTGCAAAGGCTCCAGATCAGGAAGGAAAAATTGGGAGGCGAATGAACACGGGACTGTAACAAGCGGCGCAGAGGAGCCAATGATAATGCCAGGAATCGTGGTTTCGCATTCATCTGGCGCGATCGTCGTGTCGCCAGGCTGGTTGTTAACTGAGAATTCTTCCCGGTCATAACGCAAACCGAAATCAAAATCCCACTTTTCATTAGGTTCGAACCGCCAAGACGTGAAAAACGCGTAGTTTTCAACCTCGTCCTGACTTAACTGATCGCCTATAACAAGACTATCGCTTGGGTTGATTGGAAAAATGCTAATCAGATCTGTAATGAGGAATGTCGCAACTATGTCGCGCTCACTCTCAAAATTGAAATAGTAGCCGCCCACAAGGCCCGATAGCTTCTCAAAGTCGAACTCCAGACGGGCTTCGGCCGTATAAGTTGTATTATCTCCGTCAGAAACCCTCCCGACATCTCCGAAGTCACTGACGACAGTCCTCAGCTCCCTTGTGATGGACCTCGTATCCTCATATGTACCGAGAAGCTTCAAACTTATCGCATCGGAAAAGTCATAAGTGATATCGCCTATCACCTTGAAAGTTTCATTATCCGTAAACCGTGGGATTAACGGGAACGTAACGCGGTTGTCCGGATCGAAATTCTCAAAAAAGTCAGGATTAACCACAACATCATCGATGCCAAGCTCAGCATCAGGGGCAAGGTCCGGCGAGAACACGGTTGGTGTAATTCGTCCATTCTCGCGATCAGAGTATTCAAGTGTTAATAGAGCCCTTAGTTTTTCAATGGCGTCTGGCTCGATCAGCGCCCTGGCGCGTATCGTCAGACTATCCTGAAAGTTATCGTCTTCCCCGCTAAAGCCGTCAGTGATTGACCCATCTGATTTTTGATGGTCTGCACTCAAGCGAAAGGCCAGCTGATCTTCGATGATGGGACCGGATATAACGCCGGCGTATTGTCGGGTTCCAAACTCAGCAATGCGCGCCCGTGCGGCGCCTTCCCATTCATAGCTCGGCGTTTTTGACTGTACGATCACCGCGCCGGCAATAGCGTTCCGGCCCTGCACAGTCGACTGCGAACCGCGCAAAACCTCAACCTGCTGAGTATCCCAAAGCGTATTTATGCCGTCCAAGCCAGGCGTAGAGATCGGTGCGCCATCAACAAACACATTGATCGCCTGCCCCTGGCCGGCACCGCCGGTGCCGTTGCGATTGATACCGCGAATATTGATGTTGTTGATATTATTTCCAATAACGGATGTGTTTGCAGACCGGGAAAGCGCCTCATTGAGAGTAAATATCGCTTCGTCTTCCAGTCTCTCAAAATCGAAGATTTCAACAGAGCTTGTTGTTTCCTGAACGGAACGGTTCTGTTTCGTTCCGGTCACAATGATGACCTCGGTGACACGCTCGGTCGACGCCGACGTCGAGGCTTCTTCCAAGACGATCACGTACCCGCCCGTAGATTCCGGCCGGGCCACAAGACCAGACCCTTGAAGCGCCAAGGCGAGAGCCGCCTCCGGCGTCAACGATCCTGTAATTGAAGGCGCGGATTTTCCGGCGACAACCAATTCTGAAGCGATAATGTTAACGTCGAACAAAGTTGAAATTTCCAGCAGAACATCGCCAAGGGGACCGGCGGAAATATTGATCGACTGGACTTCGCCAGCGTCCGCTCCTGCTTGTGCAAAGGCTGACGGCGTTATGGTCAAAGCCATAACCGCTGTCGCGACGCCTGCAAGCAATCTCTTACGCCATTGTTTTGTTTGTAAATTCCCCATTGCCATTCCCCTCGCAATCAGACGTACGAGTAACTATCACTCGCAATTCTATACCTATGATCCATTGCCCCCCCGAAACGGAACCAAAGCAGGTGATTTTTTTAATTTTATCTACGGTCGCCGCAGAAAACTTCACTTAACCCGGGCGCGAATCACCACCTTGTCGGGTACGGATCGATCGACAGTCACGGGGTGTACGGCTTCAAGCGACGACAACATGGCGTCGATGTCGCGTGCATTGAACGCACCTCGCACAGGCAATTCGGCAACGTCGACGGCATTTTCATCGATCAACACAGGTATTTCCGAGTATCGATTGGCGTCGGCGACAAGTTCGGAAAGAGCAGCCCCGTAATAGATAAGACGATCTTTTCGCCACGCCCCGACCGCCTCTGGGTTGATTTTGCGGGTCTGCGCAAGGCCGACTGTGCGCTGGGAAGAAATCGTCTCGCCTACTGATAGTTCACGCCGCATCAACAATGACGATGGACGACCACCGATGACCACAGGATAGCTCACAGCGACATTGCCCTCAGAAACGGCGACGCGAAACACGCCTCCCACATTACGCACCTCAAATGACGTGCCCAAAGCCGTCACTGTAAGCTTTTCGGTTTCCACAGAAAACGGCCGTTCAGGATCATGCGCGACATCGAACAAGGCAACGCCTTTTATAAGCGTCACACGGCGCTCATCAGCTGAAAACACTGCCTCAGCCATACTCGCCGCGCCTAACGTAACCGTGCTTCCATCTTCAAGGTTGATGGTTTTGAATTCCCCGATAGAGGATTCAAAAACCGCAGTAGAGACGCCGCCCGTTGATGGCGTATTTTGCCCGCCCAGCATAATGATTACAGCTACAAGGCAGGCGATGGCTGCAACTGACGCGCCTGTCAGGGCCTGCGAAAAGCCCGACCATTTCAAAACAGGCTTGCGAAGCCGCCATTTGCGTTTATCAGAACCAGGCGAACCTTCTGCAATTGAGTTTTTACGCATGGGAGCTTTTAACAAATCCGCATCAATATCATCGCGTGAAACGTGTCCCAACGCAGCCCACATAGTCACAGCTTTATCATAATATTCTGCATGCTGCGGCGCTTCGCTAATCCACGCCTCAAATCTCTCTTTATCGGCGGCGGTCGCTTTTGAACTGTCAAGCAAAATACGCCATTCATGCGCTTCGGCGTACAAGTCTTCTCGGCTTTTTGGCGCGTCGGTCATGCTATCGTCCTCAGGCCTCATCGCTAGAGAAGAGTTCGTTAATCTGCGCGGCGGCGCGTGCGATATGCTTCGCCGCGCCGGGGCGGCTCATCCCCAAATTTCGAGCCGTTTCGGTTATCGACAAACCTTCAATTCGATGAAGAATAAACGCGTGACGCCTGGTCTCAGGCATGGTGCGCAGCAATAAATTGATGGCTCGTAATTGTTCTCTTGCTTCTATGATCCTCTCAGGAGTCGATTCGTAACTCTTCTCAGGAAAAAAAATGTTCTCGACGTCAAAATCCCGCCGTGAGCGACGCGCACTATCACGTCTCGACTTAAGAACAATATTTTTTGCAATACGCCAAACAAAGGCTTTCAAGTTATCGATCGACCCGACATCATCACGAGCGACAATTCTATGAAAAGCCTCATTCGCGACATCCTCAGGATCAGGAGGACCGTCTCCATACATTTTTCGTAGTGTCGCAACCAGTGGCCTGTGATAATCTTGATAAAGTCTCGAGACCCTTTGCTGACGCTGTTGAATTTCACTGTCCGCCATGGCTTCATTAGGCGCATCGGACGCCCCCAGTCGATTGGGCTCTGTTACCTCGACCTTATCAGTCATCCACGACAGTCTCTTTTTGCGCAGCAAGCATGCCGGGGGCGATTTTCAGATCATTTCCCGCAATTGGTAGATGTAACTTCATCTTCCGCGTTTTCGTTGGCTCCGTAATTAAAAGGTGGTTATGAGAGCGTTCATACGCTTAGCCATTAGCTCCCGCCGAGAACCTCACCATTATTATACGCCGAAGAAGGTTTCGACCGCGTAAAAACGGCAAATGGACCAGAAGGTTTGGTGATGCACCGCAGATCATAATTAGTTTTTCCGTATAATTTCTTTTTTTGGATCCCTTTAAAACCACTAATATGGGTGAATTCACCATCACCCTATCCTTCTGTATACGATACATATCTCGTAGACAGTCAGAATTGATGACCAACCCTTTATTGTCGTCCGGATGATCTATAGGGCTTACATGTGACGTTGTGTAACCTATAAGCCTATTCCTAAAAGAGAATCGGGAACAATATTCCATTGGAGCGCGACCAACGACGCTGAGACGAGGGCCAATGCGGCAGTTGTGTAATATACCCGCTTGATGAGACTG
>JBCDBL010000193.1:0-4738 GCA_039183635.1 Pseudomonadota bacterium | reverse complement strand
TCGATCTCCTCCGGCGCGATAACGACGCGCCCGCCCTTCTCGCCATACCGGTCAACGCTCACCACACGGCCGGACACGGTGACGGGCCCATGTTCCTTTTCCAGAATCGGCGCAGCGACGATCGCTGTACGGAGGGTTATAGCGGCGAAGCCCGCAGTGACAAACAAGACTGCAAGCCCTGCGGTCCACAACGTCCCCTCCGGCGGCGCCCCGCGCGCCCGCCGCCACAGAAGAAGAGCGCCGGCCAGCATGCAGGCGAGGCCCGGTCCGAGCCATATCGGCGGCTCGGCCTTCAACAAAAAGTACGCCCCCGCCCCGACGCCGAACAGGACCGGCGCCCAGAGCGCCCGCCGGTCGGCGTCGTCCCGCCAGCAGCGGACGAACCACCGCGCCGGCGCGCCAAGATCCGGCCGTTCAATGTCGCGCGCGCGTCCTATCCCCTCGTCTATCACCGCCATGGGAGCTTGAGGTCCCGCCCTTTCGCCAAAAACCCTCCGTACGCTGGACGCAATAAAACACATCTTGCACAGCGTCCGCCGCACCCCGGGACAGTATCGCGCGCATCAACCGGACGCTGCAAGGGGTTGCCCGAACGTCGATTTGGTGTGCTACAAGGCGCGGCGACATACATTATCTAACACGGCCGCCCCGACGCCGGAATTCCACCCCTGAGCCCGCCCCATGACCGGATCGCCTGACATCGTCACCCGTTTCGCCCCCTCGCCCACCGGCTATCTCCATATCGGCGGGGCGCGCACAGCCCTGTTCAACTGGCTCTTCGCCAGGGGCCGGGGCGGCAAGTTCCTGCTGCGCATCGAGGACACGGACCGCGCCCGCCATAGCGAGGAGGCCGTCGCAGCTATCCAGGAGGGCCTTGCCTGGCTCGGCATCGACTGGGACGGGCCGCCGGTCTCCCAATACGCGGGCGCCGAGCGCCACAGGGCCGTGGCGCAGGATCTCCTGGACGATGGAAAAGCCTACAAATGCTACCTGACGCCGGAGGAGCTTGAGGGCTTGCGCGAGGCGGCCCGGGCGGCAGGAACGCGCCTGGAGAGCCCCTGGCGCGACCGGGACCCCGCTGACGGGCCGGCCGACGCCCCCTATGCGGTGCGCTTCAAAGCGCCGCGGGACGGCGAAACCGTGGTCAAAGACGCCGTCCAGGGGGACGTCGCCTTCCAGAACAGCGCCCTCGACGACCTCATCATCCTGCGCAGCGACGGCGCGCCCACCTACAACCTCGCCGTCGTCGTCGACGATCACGATATGGGCGTCACCCACATCATCCGCGGCGACGACCATTTGAACAACGCCGCCCGCCAGAGCCAGATCTACACCGCCCTTGGGTGGCAAGCGCCGGTGTTCGCCCACATCCCATTGATCCATGGGTCCGATGGCGCGAAATTGTCGAAACGCCACGGCGCCCTTGGCGCAGAGGCCTATCGCGACATGGGGTATCTGCCGGAGGCGATGGCCAACTATCTTTTGCGACTCGGCTGGTCCCATGGCGATGACGAGATCATTCCCAGAGATAAAGCCTTGGAATGGTTCGACCTTTCCGGCGTCAACAAGGCCCCGGCGCGGCTCGACCTCGACAAGCTCGCGCACCTTAACGCGCATTATCTGCGCGCAACGCCTGCCGAAACGCTGATCCCCCTGGCCGAGCCGTTTTTGCGCAAAACCTATGGCGCGGCCTACACGCCGGAAAAGCGCGCACGCATTGAAACAGCTTCAGATTTTCTGAAAGAGCGGTCAAAAACCCTTGAGGACTTTAGCACGGCCGCGGGTTTTCTGGTCATCGACCGCCCCTTGAAAATCGAGGGCAAAGCCGAAAAGCCCCTGCGGAAAGATGGTGCGCGCGAACAGCTGACGAAGCTTCTCGCTATGCTAGAAAATCTTAACGACTGGGGGGCAGAGTCACTGGAGCGTGCGTTGCAGAATTATGTGGAGAGCGCTGGGCTGTCTTTCGGTCAAATCGGGCCTCCGGCGCGCGCCGCCCTCACCGCAGGCGCGCCTTCTCCGAGCCTGGGTGAGATTATGGCGGCCCTTGGCCGAACAGAGAGCCTTGCGCGCCTCCGCGACCAGGCGGCGCTTTAACACGAGCAAGATCAGTTGGACTTTTTGCGCTGCGGCAATAATATCCGCCTCGAAACGGCGAGAGAACAAGAACGGAAGGACAGGTAAGACATGGAAAGCAAATTGAAGCCGAACGGAACGGCCAACCTTGCGGCCAGCGGACAATCTGTAGAACTGCCCGTCTATTCCGGGGCCGTCGGCCCGGACGTCATCGACATCAGGACGCTGTATAAAGACACTGGCGCGTTTACATTCGACCCCGGTTTCACCTCCACCGCCAGCTGCGAATCACAAATCACGTATATTGATGGCGACGAAGGCGTTCTTCTTTACCGCGGCTATCCCATCGATTCGCTGGCGAACAACTCCGATTTTATCGAGGTGGCCTATCTTCTGTTGAATGGAGAATTGCCGACAGAAACGGAGCACAGGGAGTTCGAACACGCCATCACCTATCACACGATGGTGCACGAACAATTTAAGCAATTTTTCAGCGGCTTTCGACGCGACGCCCACCCGATGGCGATCATGGTCGGCGCCGTCGGCGCCCTGTCCGCCTTCTATCACGACTCAACCGACATCAACGACCCGCACCAGCGCATGGTCGCCAGCCACCGGATGATCGCCAAGATGCCGACCATCGCCGCGATGGCCTATAAATATTCAAGCGGCCAGGCGTTCATCTCTCCGCGCAACGAGCTTAATTATACGGAAAACTTCCTGCGCATGTGTTTCGCCGTCGATGCGGAGGACTTCAAAATCAACAAGACTCTGGCGAGCGCGCTGGACAAAATTTTCATTCTGCACATGGATCATGAGCAGAACGCCTCTACGTCCACCGTGCGCCTTGCAGGTTCTTCCGGGGCGAATCCGTTCGCCTGCATCGCAGCGGGCATCGCCTCTCTCTGGGGGCCGGCCCATGGCGGGGCGAACGAGGCGGCGCTCAACATGCTGGAGGAGATCGGAAGCGTTGACCGTATCTCCGAGTACGTCGGAAAAGCGAAAGACAAATCGGACCCGTTCCGCCTGATGGGCTTCGGCCACAGGGTCTACAAAAACTACGACCCCCGCGCCACAGTGATGCGCGAGGCATGCCACGAGGTGCTGGACGCCCTCGACATCCGCGACGAGCCGCTTTTGAAAGTCGCCATGGAGCTGGAGCGCATCGCCCTCGAAGACGAGTATTTCGTTGAGAAAAAGCTTTACCCGAACATCGACTTTTACTCCGGCATCACCCTGAAGGCCCTTGGCTTCCCAACGGAAATGTTCACCGTGCTGTTCGCTCTCGCCCGCACCGTTGGCTGGATCGCTCAGTGGACGGAAATGATAGAGGACCCGAGCCAGAAGATCGGCCGTCCGCGTCAGATTTATACCGGTGCGCCGTTGCGCGAATTCGTTGAGCGCGGCCAAAGATAACGGCGCATGAGCTATGGACGGCGCTTTTCAGTCTGTTTTTAAACGCGTCCAAGATTTTGCGGGCGGCGTTCTTGCGTCAAAATCGTGGGAGCGTCGCATTGATGCGATAGAGAAAAGCGGAGATCTATACGCCGCGATTGACGAGTTGCAACGTGTCGCCCGAACGAGCGAAGACGGCGAGGTTTTTCGTCGTTTACTAACGCTGCGGTTCAAGGCCGCACGCGCCTATGACCGTCCCGCCCCATCAGAACCGGTGACGCCATCAGACGCGCCGCCACCTTTTAAGCCAATCCCTAAAGATGCATTATCGCCTGCACGGCTGCGGCAAGGTTTGTCAGAACATGGGTGTTTATGGGTCAAGCATTTCTTCGGTAAAAGCGATGTTTCCGCTCTTACCGAGCTTATCGATAAAGCCTTCAACGCCAAGCGCGCCGACTTTGACGGTCGCGAAAACTGGTTCGACTTGCAAACACCGCATACGTTTATCCCTAAAGATCATTGGGGCACGCATATTCATAAAATGAAAGACAGCGAAGAACGTTTGATGCTGTATGCATCGCCGGAAGGCCTGTCTAAATGGATCGACATCATCACACATGCAGGGCTGACCGCATTTGTAGAAAACGTTGTGGGCGAACGACCATACATCACCGCCTCAAAAACCATGCTGCGACGCGTCAACCCGATTAAGGACCACGTGTTCGGCTGGCATCAGGACGGCGCGTTTATGGGGCGCGCCCTCAACACCGTCAACGTTTGGGCGCCGCTTAACGATTGCGGCGAGAATTCGCCGGGCCTTGCGATCCTGCCGCGCCGTATAGACCTGTTGCCGACAGGCACGGAAGGCGCGATGTACGATTGGTCCGTGTCTCACACGTTAATCGAAGCCCAATACGGGAAACAGATTGAAACGCCGCTGTTCGAAGCCGGCGATCTCTTGCTGTTCGACGGCTTCTTTCTCCACCGCAGTCTTATGGGAGAGCATATGACACATCCCCGCTACGCAGTGGAAAGTTGGTTCTTTTCATCCAAAGGCTATCCGAAAGACTATACGCCGCTTGTGGTTTAGGGCGCGTCGCTTGCCGGATGACGCATTAAAAAATCAAGAACGGCGCCGGCCGCCCGCTCCGCCGCCGGGGACGCCGCTTCGTTAAGTTCAAGGCGCGCAAATGCTTCTTCGAACCCTTTGAACTGACGCGCCCGCGTTGCTTCGTCCGTGAGCACCGCCTTAACGGCGCGGGTGAGATTG
>JBCDBL010000192.1:0-4832 GCA_039183635.1 Pseudomonadota bacterium | reverse complement strand
GCGGTGATGATCGCCTCCGAACACCAGTGCATGTCCACCCGCGGCGTGCACAAGCATGGCGTCGATACCGTAACCACGCATTTTTCCGGCGTCTTTAAGGACGATCCGCGTATGGAAGAGCGGTTCCTGCGGCTCATTAAAAAGTAAACGAGCACCAGGCGCCCGTCTTTATCGCTTTAAATCGGGCGCACTGCACAGTTAAGAGGCGCGCCATGCCGTCCGACACATCCGGATTTCCTCCGCCTGGCGATAAAAAAAGTCTGGAAGAGGGCGACGTCTTTACACCCAAATTTGGCGCGGACGGACTTATTCCCGCCATCACAGTCGATAGCGAGGACGGGGCCGTCCTTATGTTCGCCTATATGAACGCAGAAGCGTTGCGTAAAACCCTTGAAACGGGCGAAGCACATTATTGGTCCCGTTCGCGCAATTCCCTGTGGCATAAGGGCGAAACATCCGGACATGTTCAAAAGCTCGTTGAAATGATCACAGACTGCGATCAGGATGCAATTGTCCTGCGCGTCCAACAAACCAGGGCGGCTTGCCACACCTACAGGCGCTCCTGTTTTTACCGTCGCGTCGAGACGCCGGGCGGCCAGCGATTATCTTTCATTGAATAGATTGTATCCGGATCGTTTTGCACCTGACGCAATGCGCTTGGACGCTGTCTATAAGTCAGTAACGTAGGACCCATAGGCTGCGTCACACCCCGCCGCGCGCGCCTCACGCCATTTTTCTTCCGTATCCACGCCCACCGCGATTGTTTGAAACCCGAGCCCCCTGACCAGGCGAACGGCGCCGGTAAAAATCGCTTTGTCCTGAAGGTCGTTCACCGCATCGCGCAACAATGACGGCGCGATCTCTACAGCGTCCACAGGCAATCTTTTCAAATCGGCGATTGGCGCGCCTCCCAATCCGAAATCACATATGGAAATGCGCATGCCTGCACGGCGCAAAGCGCTGATATGCGCCATGACATCTTCATCAATGCGGACAAGGTCGCGTTCGGATATCGAAAAGCCAAGCCGCCCGGCGCCGCCGCCTTTCATGGATTGGCACGCCTGAAGCATTGAGGCCAGATTAGATGCCGACAGGCGGGACCTCGTCAGGGGCATCAAAACCGGCAAAGCAGGGTCGTCATTCATGACGTGACGACTGACGGCGCCGAACATCCAATCAAATATAGCCTGTGAAAAGCCAACCTTCTCAGCGGCGGATATCGCCTCAATGCCGCCCTCTTCGCCGTCGGTCGCCAACGAAATGGAAACTTTAGCGCCAACGGGTTGCAACGTGTCCAGCTCTCTTATGGGCTCCACATGAAACTCATAGCTGTCCGCATTCATACCTTTACTTAAAAGGTCATAAATACGCCCTTCTTGTTCGATGCTTTCCTGCAAGGCGGAGTCGAAAAACTTGTATACGCCGCGGCCAGCCTGTTTCGCACGATAAAGCGCTGCGTCCGCGCACCGAACCAACTCCTCCGCATCGCAATCGCCCGGCGACGTAACCGCCACGCCGAAACTCGCCCCGGCCTGCACGTCCTTGCCCTCAATATGATACGTCTTGTTTAGGGAGGTCAGAAGCTTCTTTACAACGCTGGCCGTATCGCGATGGTCGTGCAAATGCTGCGCGATGACGGCGAACTCATCGCCACCCAACCGTGCGACGGTATCCGTTGCGCGCACGGTGTGTTTCATGCGCTCGGCGACCTGTTTTAAAAGCGTATCCCCTGCAGCGTGCCCCATCGTATCGTTGATCGCTTTAAACTTATCAAGATCGATCATGATCACGCCGACATCCTCCCCGGACCTCGCGGCCTGGGCGAGGGCGTCCGATAAACTCCCTTCGAAACGCGAACGATTGGCGAGCCCCGTTAACGGGTCTTCCGACGCCAGACGTTCAAACTCCTGTTTGACAGTTTCGGTTTCAAAAAGCGTCTCTTCCAACTCGGCGTTGGCATGCTTCAGTTTTTTCATGACCGAGATAAAGTCTACAGCCTGGTCATAAACATCTGTATGGGCATCTTTGTATTTCTGCGCCTGGAGCATAGAGGCCTTCAAGCGATTGCGTACGCCCAATGCACACCACGCCAGCTGCCGCAAGTTTTCCGGCGTCGCCTCCTCCACACAAATCCCATGGGCGATCCCCGCCTCGGCGAAAGCTGCGTCGCGCTCAGGGTCTTCTCCATCGAACAGGGCGATGTAGGCGCAGTCGTCCGGTCCGACCTCTTCGATGAGCTGTGATAAATCTTCAAGCGCCCATGCGCCCGAAATAAACACAAGATCGGGCTTATCGCGCGTCAGAGCCACCAGAGCCACAGCATTGGAAGCGGCGTTGCGTAATTGGCACTCCATGCCGAACGCTTCGCCGATACGGCGTGCGATCGCTTGCACACGCACCCAATCTTCGTCTACGACGAGCACGCTGTTCACGCATGCCGCATCGCAGGGGTCCGCAGAAAACGAAGGCTCTGGCTGAATCGCCATAGGGGCTCTGACTTCTAATAAAGTGTGTTCTCTTACAACAAGCAACTATACCGGGCGACGCTAGCACAGGTTTGCTTAAAAAATCATTTGCCATGATCTGGACCACAACATCGGATTCCCTGCGCCGTCGGATGCCCATAAAAAGCACGCCCAACTGTGCGTTCTGACACTGTAAACGCCCGCGAAAGCGTCTCTTTCGGCCGCATTCTCGCTTTGGCGTGGCCTGTAGCCATCGCCAGCGCGTCAGCGCCGTTGCTTGGCCTGGTGGACGCCTGGGCGATTGGGCGCTCCGACACGCCTCTGGCCGTCGGCGCCGTCGCTCTGGGCGGGGTGATTTTTGCAACACTCTACTGGGCTTTCGGTTTTTTGCGCATGAGCGCCGCCGGCGGCGTCGCCCAGGCTGTAGGACGCGGCGATGAAGAGGGCGCCCGGGTCGTGCTCGCCCACGGCGTCGCGATTGGACTTGTGGTCGGGACAGGCCTCGCTTTGCTCCAGGCGCCGATCGGCGCAGCGGCCTTTTTCGCCCTAGCCTCAGGCGCCGCGACAAGCGATGCGACGTTCGAGGCGGCGCGCTCCTATTACGCCATACGCATTTGGGCGGCGCCGGCAGCCCTCGGGGCGTTCGCAATCCTTGGCTGGCTCAGCGGCCGGGGCCTCACCGGCGCCGTCATGGCGGTGAGCGTCGGCATGAACGTCCTGAACGTTATTCTCGACTACTGGTTTGTTCTTGGATTGGGCATGGGCGCGGCCGGCGTGGCGCTGGGCACCGCCATCGCCGAGGTGTTCGGCCTTGTTCTGTCGGCCGGCTTCGCGCTCTGGGCGCTGCGAAAATCCGGCGGGGTGAAGGCCGCCTGGTCCAGGGCCCGTCTTTTCGACAAGGCCGCGCTGAAAAGCGCCTTCGTTCTCAACCGGGACATTTTCATCCGCACATTGATCCTGGTGACGATTTTTTCCTGGTTCACCAAACACAGCGCCGCCTATGGCGACGTCGTTTTGTCCGCAAACCAGATTTTGTTGCAACTGGTGCTGATGACAGGCCTCGCCCTCGACGGCGTGGCCATCGCCGCCGAAGCGCTTGTGGGCCGCGCCATAGGGGACAAATCCTACCCCGCTTATCGGGACACGGTGCGCAAGTCCGCTGTGCTGGCCGCCGCCGCAGCAGCGCTGTTCTCGCTCGCCTACCTTGTATTCGGCGGCCCGATCGCGGGGATGATGACGACGTCCGAGGCGGTGCGCGCCGCGGTGGAAGCGCACTTCCTCTGGGCCGCCCTCAGTCCCGTCGCCCTTGCGGCGTGCTTCTTCCTCGACGGCGTTTTCATCGGCGCCATGCGCGGACGGGAGCTGCGCAACGCCATGCTCCAGTCCGGTGCGCTCTATGTCGCAACCTGGTTTGTGCTGGCGCCCTCTTTCGGCAACCACGGACACTGGGCCGCGTTCGGGCTGTTTTTCCTGTTCCGGGCGTTCACCCTTTGGGCGGTCCTGCCGCGCATCGGCGCTGCGATAAAAGCGCCATGACGGTCGCCTCCCATGGCGAGATGTGTTAACCTTTTCAGGCATTCGCCGGGAGGGGCTGACGAGATGTTAAAGGGTAGTTTTTCAGCGTTTTTTACGGCGTTGTTCGCCGGTGCGGTTTTGCTGATCGCGATTAAGCTTGGCTTTTTCCAGTCCCAGGCGATCCAAGACCCGGAGGCGTTCATCTCCGACCTTGATCTTGAGCAAACGGCGAAGCTCACCGCACCCATCGGCGTGTTGCCGGAAAACGCGAACCTGCGCACGAACCAAGCCGGCATCGACATTATTAAAGAGAGCGAGGGGCTGCGCCTTGAGGCCTATCAGCTGGGCGGGCAATGGCTGATCGGCTACGGCCATTCTCGCACCGCGCGCGCCGGCATGGTGATCTCCGCACGCCGGGCAGAGGAGCTGTTGCGCGACGATTTGCGCGATTTCGAAGAAGGGGTGAAGCGCCTGCTCACAGTGCCGGTGAACCGGAACGAATTTTCCGCCATGGTGTCGCTGGCCTACAATCTGGGGATCGGCGGCTTTAAGAAAACCGCGGTCCTTGAACGCGTTAACGCCGGCGATCGCCAGGGCGCAGCGGATGCGTTTTTGCGCCACAACCGCGCCCGGGTGAACGGGACGTTGAAGCCCATCCCCCACCTTACCGAACGCCGCGCCCATGAACGGGCTTTGTTCTTAAAGCCGGTTTAGGGCTTGTTGAGATTCAGAGTTGTTCCGTCATCCCGGACGTTACACGCGCCCAAAACCCATAGGTTTTGGTGTGCGCGTGTTAGCGCCGGGATCTGTCTCCGCGTGTCTGAAATCTGTTGCACCAGATCCCGGATCGCT
>JBCDBL010000191.1:0-4858 GCA_039183635.1 Pseudomonadota bacterium | reverse complement strand
GCGAGGCTTACTAAGACATTCCAGAGCAAGTTGCAGGCGAAGCGGATCGCCGGTTCGTCATCTGAAATCCTCTAAAACATGGCGAACCGCACACACCTCACCTGGAAGCGCCCTAAAGCCTTTCCAGGTCAAGTGTGTACGGTTGGCCGTCCGGAAATGCGAAAAAACAAAGACTTAAAGCGTCTGCCTGATTCCCATTGAAGAAGAGACGCTTTAGGCGTCATCCTTGTCAGACGACAACTCGATCCAACTCTTATCGAGAGCCTGCAAAGCCGCCATCACCGTGGGCGTGAGAACGATCGGCGAGGCCCAGGGCCGGGGCGAGTGATGGATCGGACGGCCCGCAGCGCCGGCTTCGCTGTTCGAAGGCGTCTCCGCAGGCGCAGGACGGGGCGCTGCGCCGTCCTGGTGGGGCGCCTTTAACAACGCCAGCACCTCTTCGGCCGACCGCGGACGGCCGTTGTCGTAAAAGATCCGTTTGTTGGCCTTCGCTGCGGCGGGAAAAAGCTCCGCCGCCGATGTATTAGGCGTTTGATCCGCCGCTTCGATCATTTTGCGCGCGCCATTGACGCCTAAAAAATGAGCGGCATACAAATCGCCTTCGTCCACTGGACGGCCAAGCTCTTCCTCCAGACGCAGCTTCGCCTCCCGGGTCATTTCTCCAGCCATCAGCGAAGCCTTGTCCGGATCGAATCGCATATCGAGGATTTGTTGGCGTGCGACGGGATCGGCGATCGCGTACCTGCCCGAAGCGGCGCGCTCAATCTGCGCTGCAGCCTCGCCCAGGCCATGGGCCGGGCCGAACCGTTTCACCGTATCGAGCCATGTTTGTTCGATGAATTGAAACAGTCCCGCCGCGCTTGACGTTTTCGCCTCTGCGTTCGGGTTAAAGGCGCTTTCACGCTCGGCGGCTTTCAACAGATATTCAAAACCTACGCCTGTGCGCGCCGCCGCCGTCTCAATCGCCGAAACAACACCCGCGGCGGCGCCGCTTACGCTTGTCACACCGGCCATGTTAAAACTCCCTGCCGAAGTCGCGCAGCATGGTCTCCAACTGTCCCCAAGCGCCGCGCACCTTCAAATCGACCTCAGAATCGTCGGATTTTTTCCGATAATCCCTAAGCCCCTTGGTGAAATCCTTAAGCGCTCTGTTGATCTCCACCTTGCGCTGACGCACCTCGTTTTGGCGGAACAGCACCGTGCGCAGCAAATCCCGGGCGACCTCGTCTTCCTCCACCGTGCCGACAATGGCGAAAGCGGCGCTGACATTGGAAAAGCGGTTGATGGCGCGTTTTTGCATCTCATACATGGCTTCAATGTCGAGGCGCTCCTGAGCGGCTTCCTTTTCATCCATAAGATTCGCCATAGCAGCGGCATCGACATCAAGATCCCGCACGCGCAAATTGTATTCTTCCTCCAACTCCATGATTCGCTGCTCAGCCCGTTTCACCTCGTCATAGGCGACATCGAGCTCGGATTTCGCTTCTTCGATGAGATGGTGGCGTCGGGTCATAGGCTGGCGGCGTGTTGTCGGGACGAACGTTTTAAATACATCCGAATTTTTGTATTAATTTTGCCGTCGCTCGCCTTATAAATTGTTAATTATGAAGGCGTTCGAGGGTATTACGCATCTTTAACGTGACCTTGCCGTCGCTGTAGACGATATAAGAGGCCGGGGCGCTTAAAATAACAGACGGTGAACCACAAGGTATGAGCGCGTCGCGACGTCTTATCGCTATTTTGCTACTTACAGGCCTATCCGGCCTGGCCGCATCCGGCGCACGCGCCGAGGACGAGGCGGAAGCCTTCGACCTGTCGCAGTACGATGACGCGAACGCCTGCGTCTTTACGAATTCGATTCGCGACTTTTCCGTAATCGATCGACGAAACCTCGTCATCGAAGCATCCGGCCGCCGCACCTATCTTGTCACCCTGTTTAGCTCCTGTTTCGGTTTGAACTTCGCCCACAGCCTTGCGTTTTCATCCACAAGCGGCAGGATTTGCGGCAACAGCAATGACAAGATTTACCTTGGTCGCGGCGAGGTGTGCCGCATCAACGGTATTATCCGTGTGGAAAGCGAAGAGATTGCGGAAAAAATCGTCGAAGCCCGCGCGTCGGACTCGGAATAAGGTATCGCCCGCCTTAAAGTCTCAATCGTCTTTAAGGGCGAGCAGATCTGTCTTGCGGGCGGAACCGGCGGAGGAGCCGAAAAAGTAGTTTACGACGGCGGCGGTCATCGTGGCCAGCGCGCCGAGCATAATTGAAAACTCCGTCTCCGCCCCATCAGGCAAGGCGCCGGACAACATCCCGATCAAAACGCCGAAAAAGCCGACAATAACCGCAACGCCGAGCACAGATGGCGTGCGGTCCCCCAACTGCGCCTGGCGCGCCCTGGCGTTCGCCCTGTCGCCGGCCGCGATTCGCTCAAGATCGATGTCGAGGCGGCGCATATCGGCAAGGAACGCCTTCTCCGCCTCTCGCAGCGCATGAAGATGCTCCGCCGTCGGCGCTGAAAGCGCCTCTGCAAGGTCTGCTTCGGCGGCCCCGGCCGCGCCTAACACGCGCTCTGCGGCTGCTTTGACCGCAACGCCCGCAAGCGGGCCGCCCAGGGCCTTCGCCAGTTGGGGCGCCGCGCCGCGCACGACGGCGCGCCAGTCAACTGCT
The DNA here is from genome assembly GCA_039183635.1 of Pseudomonadota bacterium. Classification (GTDB taxonomy): domain Bacteria; phylum Pseudomonadota; class Alphaproteobacteria; order Caulobacterales; family Parvularculaceae; genus JBCDBL01. The sequence continues at coordinate 2,193 of JBCDBL010000191.1, read as the reverse complement.
TTCACGCCTTGCCTCGAAGACTTGACCATGGAAAAGACCGCCTGCGCCGTTTAATACAAGGCCCAGATATTCGACGCGCTAAGGCCAGTGGCTTTCACGCGCGCCGCGCGCAACGGATTATATCCGGCCTGGAGCGGCACTCCGATTCGCTCTGTTCCCGTTGCATCGACAATCGTAGCCGCGCCGCCGACGCCCACCAAAAGACCTCTGCACACGCCACCGGGCAAGTCCGTTCCATCGCTGGGCGATACGGAAACATACTGCGCCGCCGGGCTGGCGAGGCCGGTTTGAACACCTTCAAAAGGATCATCCGCCATCGTTGTTGTCCTCATAATGACTGATTAAGACGGACACAGCCTAACCCCGTTAGGACGGGCGGGGATAAAGTCACAAAAAGAATGCAAAAAAATGGAGATTTCTTACGATTCCCGCATGCGTTGTTTTGCATTTTTGTTAACATGTTTCCTATTGAATGCGATTCGCGCCGTAAGGCGCTGCGGCGTTGGGCGGACGCCAAATGGTAATGGCGAACCATAAAGTGCTTTCATCCGTACGGTCGGAGATGAAAAGCGCATCCAGAAAGTTGAGTAGCCTAGGGCGGAGTCACAAGCTGAATGCAGCTGTTTTACCTTTGCGTCATTATTCTCGGCGTGTTTTTCATAGGATTGTTTTCAACGCATCTGCGGCGTGCAGCGGCGACAGCGCCGCTGCTGTGTATCGCCGCCGGGTGGGCGCTTTCCGCCGGAGCAGGCGCGACCTTGTCCCTCGATTTTAACGAGCGGCACGCCGGCGCCCTTGGCGAGGCCGGTCTCGCCATGCTGCTGTTTTTGAATGCAAGCCAGATACGCCTTGGCCGCATCGGGCGCGACCATCCAATCGCACTGCGCGTGTCCACTTTGGCCCTGCCGCTGCAATTCGCCCTCGGCTGCGCCGCGGCGATGGTGTTTTTCCCCGGCCTCGCCCCCTGGACGGCGTTTTTGCTGATCGCGGTTCTGCTGCCGACGGATATTGCGCCATGGCGACGCGCCCTCGCCCACCAAGGCGCCCCGCTCAGCATTCGCAAGGCGCTGTGCGCCGACGGCGTACTCACCTCAGCCGTGGTTTTGCCGATGGTGCTTGCGTTCGCGGCCTGCGCCTCCGTTCCTGCAGATGGCGCGCGGCCCCTGATGGGACTTGAACTCACATATATGGGCGTCATTCTCGGTTTGCTGCTTGGCGCGTTTGTGGGCGCATCGGCGGCCCGTGTGATGCGGTTAGTGGAAAACAAAAAGCTGAAAATGGCTGTCGGGCTCATTGCCGGCGGCGCGGCCTACGCCATCGCCCCCCTCGCCGAGGCGGACGGCGCCATGGCGGCGCTGGCCGCAGGGTTCGCCATCGCCGAGGGTCGCGGCAAAGAGGGATTGGCTCTGCGCCGCATTCGCGGCGCGTTCGAACGACGCTTGACGCCGCTGGCTTACGTCGCGTTCGGAGCCTTTTTGTTGCCGCGGGCGCTGCCGAACATCGACATGCTGACGGCGGTTTTTGCGTTATTTCTCGTTACATTTCTCAGACTTGTCCCGCGTTACATGGCGGTGGGACGGGGGCTCCATGGCGAAAGCCGGTTTTTCGTCGCCGGGTTCGGGGGCCATGGCGCAGTGGCCATCTTGATGTTGATCACACTCGCCAACAAACCTGTCATTGTTGATCAGGAACTGGTCGTTACGGCGGCAAGCCTCGCCATCTTCCTCAGCGTCATTCTGATGCGCTTGACCGCCGACCCGCTAGCCCTGCGGTATGGCAAGCGGGTCAACGCTCTACGCGCCCGCGGCCTTTGTCGCCGCGAATTCGCAGATTGAGAAAATCGGTTTTCCGACGCTTGCTAGAGCCGTTTGCGTCCAATGCAACACACAACCAGACCGTCGCAAACGGCCCCGCGTACGGCGAAACCAGCGATCCAATTCGCCTGCACGCCGCCCTAAAGCTCCTGTGTTCTTGATGATTCAACCTGCATGCCCTGGCGTCTTTGTTGCGCGTTTTGAAGGAAAGCCGGTGCGCCTCTTTTCCTTCAAAACGCGCTAGGCTGTAGTGACAAATTAGGGGTTTCATTTTTTGGCGAACCTTGATTCAAGACTGATTTTTGGGAGGTCGGTCATGGACGGCGAGGTTTTACGGGACGATCAGTGGTTGCGCCTTGAGCCCTTTGTTCCTGGCGGT
>JBCDBL010000190.1:0-4938 GCA_039183635.1 Pseudomonadota bacterium | reverse complement strand
GGGCGGCGCGCCGCCGTCGCCTGAGCCCGGCTCGAACCCCTTCGAGCCCGAGGCCGAGGAGCCGGCCGCCGGCGACGGCGAAACTTCCGCAAACGAGGAGGCGTCCGAAGATCCAGCCGCAGACGAAGAGGCGGCGGCCGAGGAGACCGCAACGGAGGAGCCCCCGGCCCTCGGCAATGACGACGCCCTGCGCGCCAAGGTGATCAACGATGCGGCGGCCTACATCCGGTCGCTCGCGGAGCTGCGCGGGCGCAACGCCGAATGGGGCGAACGCGCCGTGCGCGATGCGGCGAGTCTCGCCGCCAATGAAGCGCTGGAGCTGAACGTCATCGACGTCGTCGCCACGGACATTCCGGACCTTCTGGCGCAAATCGACGGCCGCACGATCGACATCAACGGCGAGGCGGTGGTTCTGGAAACCGAGGACATGCAGCTGACCCGGGTGGAGCCGGACCTGCTCACCCGCATTCTCGCCTTCATCTCCAACCCCAACGTCGCCCTCATTTTCATGACGATCGGCACCTACGGCATCATCATCGAGATGTGGAACCCGGGCTCGATCTTCCCCGGCGCCCTCGGCGTCGCCTCCCTCGTCATCGGGCTTTATTCGTTCCAGGTTCTGTCGGTGAACTGGATGGGGGCCGCCCTCATGGGCCTCGGGGTCATCCTCATCGTGGTGGAGGCGTTCGCGCCCAGTTTCGGGCTCATAGGCCTCAGCGGGCTCACTCTGTTCGTCATCGGCGCATACTTGCTGTTTCCCGGCGATGCGCCGGGTTTTGAAGTCTCGCCCGTGGTCATCGGCACATTGGCCGCATTCGGGGCCGTCTTTCTCGGGTCGATCCTTGTGGCCATCACCCGATCGCGAAGTCACGGCCCCGTCATCGGCATCGAGGCGATCCGCAAACGCGAGGGGTTTGTCGACGAATGGGACAACGGAACCGGCACGGGCCATGTGATCGTCGAGGGCGAGCGGTGGGCCGCCCGGTGCGACAAAGCCCTTGAACCCGGCCAGCGCATTCGCGTTTTGGAGGTGGACGGCCTTGTCCTCGTCGTCAAACCGGTGAAAGGGTAAGGCTGCGTCCGCCAATTTGAGCTAAGGAAGAAACTCATGGAACTTCTCAACGAACTCGGCATCGCCACTTTGTTCCCCCTGCTGATCCTGCTCTTCGTCATCCTGGCGCAGATCATCAAGGTCCTGCGCGAATACGAACGCGGCGTCATCTTCACCCTCGGCCGCGTCGGCCGCAAGGCGAGCGGACCGGGCCTCATCCTGCTGGTGCCCATCATTCAGCAGATGGTGAAAGTCGACATGCGGACCCTCGTCCACGACGTGCCGACCCAGGATGTGATCTCCCGGGACAACGTCTCGGTGAAGGTCAACGCCGTCATATATTACCGCGTCATCGACGCCGTCCGCGCCATCAACCAGGTTGAAAACTTCATGGCGGCGACAAGCCAGCTCGCCCAGACCACATTGCGATCGGTTCTCGGCAAGCACGAATTGGACGAAATGCTGTCGGAGCGGGACAAGCTCAACAAGGACATTCAAGAAGTGCTTGATCAGCAGACGGAGGCCTGGGGCATCAAAGTCTCCAATGTCGAGATCAAGCATGTGGACGTCGACCAGTCCATGATCCGCGCCATCGCCAAACAGGCCGAGGCCGAGCGAGAGCGGCGCGCGAAGGTCATCTCCGCCGAAGGCGAACAGCAAGCCGCCACGAAACTCGCCGAGGCCGCCAACATCCTGGCCTCGCAACAAGGCTCGATGCAATTGCGGTACTTAAACACCCTGCAAGAGATCGCGTCCGACCGCTCCAACACGATCGTCTTCCCGTTCGGGTCCGAAGACATCTCGAAACTGTTCTCTAATCGGAACGGTTGATAAGAACAGCGCCCGCCCTTTCCGGCGAAAGCGTCGGGCTGTGATCGGATAAAAAAGAATGACGCCGGGCCTTACCTCTCCCCGAGGGGGAGAGGTAACATCGCCTCGCAAGCGAAACAATCGCGCCTCCCACTGTCTATTTTATCGTTGCCTTCTAAACGGAGCATATAAACATGACCGCACCGCAAAGACAGGTCTTTCTCGACGTCGGGGGCCATCGCGGACAAACGCTTGAGGAGGTTCTCACTCCCAAATGGGCGTTTGACGTCATTTTCTGTTTCGAACCGGACCCTGAGTGCTTCGCTCATATCGAAAGCATTTTCGCAGAGGCGATTGATGAGGAGCGCCTTATCGTCATCAACGCCGGCCTGTCTGATGAGAGCGGCGACGTCACGCTGTATGGGGATAATTCCGGCGGGGGCGCCAGCGCGCTTCACAAACACGGCGCCGACGATACGATCCAGCGCACTGTCGCCTTTCTTGACGTCTGCGCGTTTCTCGACCGGCACATGGAAGACGGCGACGCAATTTATATGAAGCTGAATTGCGAGGGAGCGGAAACGGCGATCCTGAACCGTCTCGCCGCGGAAAACCGTCTCGCCCCCTTCGCCGCCATTATGGCGGATTTCGACATTACAAAGACCAAAGGCGGCTTGATGAAAAAGATCGCCGCCATCGATGCGGTGAAAAAACGCGGGTTTTCAAATCTGGACCTGTCCGAGGCCGTCATGGTCGGCAAGACGCACCAGGAACGCATACGCAACTGGCTGTTGCGGTATCCGGAGTTGCGCCGCACCGACTTCGGAACCGAATTCGCCGGCGAACGGGTGCTGCCGCAGCGCCCGTCGCGCCGGGTGAAATACGCCCTTCGGGATTTGCGCAGCTTGTTTCTTTGAGGTTTTCCTCAGCCTTTGGGGGTTTGAAAGATTAACGGATCTTGCAACGCCTCCACGCGGCTTGACCGCGGGGATGCGTTTGCAGCGATTTTAATACGCTCCACAAAAAGCTCAGACGCGCATTAACCCAATCATCGCAAATATTTAATTAACCCATTGATTTAATTTAAAAATATTGACTTTGGCGACGCTGCGGCGGACACTAAGTTCCATGACAGCGTATCTCGCCAGCGCCAGCAGCATCGCCATAAGCGGCCTCCAGGCGGCCTCCGCCCGGGTTGCGATCCGCGCCGGCGACATCGCCAATCTGGCGACGCCGGGCTATCGCCAGGCAGATATCTCCCAGGTCGCAACGCCGGCGGGGCCCCGCGTCACCCCTTCCCGCCCCCCGGGGCCGGCGGCGCCGCAAGGCCTCTTCGCGCAAGTGGACCTCCCCGCCGCCATCGTCGACATGAACGCCGCCAAGCGCGCTTTCGAGGCGTCGGCGAAAGTTCTGAAGACGTCGGATGAAATGGCCGACACGCTTTTGGAGGCTTTGGCTTAGTTTTTTAGCATCAAAACCAAATCAGTATGCCGACTTCAGCACTGTGATTGTTCAGATCTGTGGAAATGTCAGGCATAACATCACCTTCGAAAAACTCAGTACGAAATTCAATATCCCTAACCGACAAATAACGATACCCTCCAAAAACGGTTACGCTTGGAACAACATCAAACCTAACACCTGCCATGATTTGGTAAGCTGGAACAAAATCATTCTCATCCTCAAGTCCGCTTTCCCTGACATCAAGTTCAGGGGTGGCGGCGCCGACGCCTAAACCGCTATAAAAAGCAGCAAATGGTGCGACTCGTAAATCGGCATACACATTCGCCATTATAGTTGTAGTATCGGCGGTTTTGCGACTATCACAGACTATAGATCCGCAAATTGCACCACTATCCGTCTCTCCACGAAAGTGGAGAACTTCAGCTTCCAAGCGCACTGGCGCAGCCGGCAAGGAAACACCGCCCCCAAGGGAACCGCCCCAATGATCCCTATAACCTACAGGCAAACTAAAAGACGTTCCAGAATCCGGATTATTTATCTCTACATCAGTGCTTTTAGGTTCAACGTACAAAGCTGAACCTTTAAGATACCAATCAAGGGCAAAGGCAGATTGCCACGATCCCATAAAAATTATGGTCAGAACACCAACTCTAAACATCTTCTCGTCCCCAATAAAACTTGCCGAGTTACTCATGCGCCACAGGCTCAGCCTTTTCCAGCCCCATAACCTCCAACGCAAACGCGTAAAGATGCGCCCGCTCCTCCAGCCGTTCAAACCGCGCGGCGGAGCCGCCGTGGCCGGCGTCCATGCTCATCCGCAACAGGAACGGTCCGCCGGCGGCTTCATCGCGCAGGCGGGCGATCCACTTCGTCGGCTCCCAATAGGTGACGCGGTAGTCCGTGAGCCCGCCGGTTGCGAGGATCGGCGGATATGTCTCGCCGGCCTTGATGTTGTCATAGGGCGAATAGGCCGCAATCCATCCGTAGGCCTCCTCCGAGCGGATGGGGTCGCCCCATTCGGGCCATTCCGGCGGCGTCAGCGGCAAGCTCTCGTCGGAAATCGTGGAGAGCACGTCCACGAACGGCACGGCGGCCAGCACACCGCCGAACAGATCGGGCCGCAAGTTCACCGCGGCCCCCACGAGAAGACCGCCGGCCGAGCCGCCGTAACTGACGATCTTTTGCGGCGCGGTGTACCCCGCGTCGATCAACGCCTCGGCGGAGGCGATGAAATCGGTGAACGTGTTCATTTTCTTGTCGAGCTTGCCGTCAAGATACCATTGCCGCCCCCGGGCCGATCCGCCGCGGATATGAGCAAGGGCGTAAACGGCGCCACGGTCCACCATGGACAAGGTGGTGGTGGAGAACATGTCGGGAATATAGGCGCCGTAACTGCCGTAGCCGTAGAGCAACAGCGGCGCGGTTCCGTCCACCGGCGTTGTTTTCAGGCGCAGAACCATAACCGGCACAAGCGCGCCGTCAGCCGTCTCGGCGGTCAAAGTCTCGACGGCGTAGAGGTCCGGATTATGGCCGCTCGGCACCTCCTGGGTTTTCAAAAGCGTCCGGGTGCGGTCCGCCATGTCGTAGTCGAAGGTCTGCTGCGGCTGGGCGGG
>JBCDBL010000189.1:0-4957 GCA_039183635.1 Pseudomonadota bacterium | reverse complement strand
GGCGCGCCGCCGCCGACGGCGACGTCGCCCACCATAATCCGCCGGCTCTGTCGCCGCTCTATGTCCCGCCAGGGGCGAACGCTCATATCCGTCAACCTGCTTAGCGCGTGAAATCTCAACGCATATCTATGGCGCCGCGCCGCGAAGGCCAAGGAAAACCTGAGAGCGGACGGCAGGCGCGTTCCCTCTGCCCTTCGGGGATTGTTGTGAAACGCGACGCCGCACCAACATCAGATGTTCCATATGCGATCGCCCTGGGTTTGACGGGGGAAACGGCGGCGGGCCTGCTCTCGCGGCCTATTGCAGCTCTTCGCCGATTGTCGCGGGATCGAGATCTATGTCGCGTTTCACCTCGCCGGGACGCCCCAGACGGCCGCCATAGGCGCCGTCCACCAGTATATCAAACCCGCCGGCGTTGACGACGGTGAAGGTCAGGCCCGGCTCATCTGGGGCGTAAAATATATCGCCCGTGGCGAGCTGCTCGGACAAAACCACGACCCCATTGGAGTTGCGGACCTCCAAATACCCGGGAATGAGCGCGCGGACGGCAAGGCGTGAATCGCCAGGCGACGCGCCGCGATTGCGGCCCTGGGGCAAGGCGGGAATGGTGCGGCCTTCGGCCAAGGCGTCCGGCGTCTCCTGCGCTTCGTCTTCAGACGCCGCCGCCTCATCGGCCTCAACATCATCGGCCCCAACAGCGGGCGTCTCAGGCGCCGCCACCCCCTCAACAGGTTCTTCAGCCGAGCCGCTTTCCGCCTCGTTGGCCGGTTCCGGCTCCGGAGCGGCGGCGGCCGTCTCATCTTCCGCGGTCGGCTGTCCGACCACCACCTGAACGCGGCCATCGCCTGTCAAATCGATCACCCGCTCCGCATCAGGCGTCGGCGCAGGGGGCGTCTCGACGGGCGCCGGAACGCCATTTTCCACCGGCGCCGCGGCGACGTCGTCAGATGCGGCTGCGTCAGGAGCAGCGGCACCCGGATCGGACTGCGTCAAACGCGTCAATACGCTTGAGGCTGCGAACTGCGACGCCTCAGGGTCCGGGGTCGGCTCCGCAGCGCGCTGGGGCGGCCAGGGCAAGTTTGAAACGTCGGCCTCGCCCACAGGACGGGTTATCTGCCACAAGCCCCACCCCATAAGAGCGATAATCACAAGGATGAGGAAAACGGGCGCTGACTTTTTCTCAGTCAAAACCGTATTCGTCTTGGCGAAATCCTCACGGCTCGGCTGCTCAGGCTTGGCGAGACCCGCCTGTTCCTTAAACTTCGCCGCACAAGCCTCCGGATCGAGACCGAGAAAGTCCGCATAGGTCTTTAAAAAACCCAAGGCGTAGGTGCGCCCCGGAAGCGCCGCGATATCCATCGCCTCAATCGCGGCGAGATGCCTTTCGCGCAGCCGCGTGCGCTCTGAAACCTCAGCCAGATCATGGCCAAGCTCCTCCCGTCGCGCGGCCAACAGCTCCCCGATGGTCGCATAGGTCCCGTTCTTGCGCTTTTTCGGCTCGACTTTAGATTTGTCCGCCGCTTTCGACTCCATCAGCGCCGTTTCGCTCATGCTTGCCAACTCCACACCGCCCGCATCGCTTCCATTTCGCACGCCAAGGTTCCGTTAAGCCCCCACTCTTCGATGACCCTGGTCGACGATCCTGTCGTCGGTTTATGCAAAATCGAGGCGAACTACGCCCATCATGGCGCGTTTAAGCTGTGATTCCCAGATGATTCCCGTCTTGTCTTAAAATGAAACGCCGGCGTCCCGTGCGAACGCCTCAATATCATGACGAATGCTTGCTTCATTGGCGTCAAGACGAGCATTCAAAAACGTTTCAAATGCGCTCAAATCGATGCTGCGAATAAGGCGCTTTACCGGGCCGATCGCCAAAGGCGACACGGACAAGGTGCGGAAACCGACACCGATAAGCCCAAGGGCGTTCAACGGCGCGCCCGCCTGCTCGCCGCAAAAAGATAAAGGACGTCCCGCCGCCGCCGCCCGTGCGGCGATGTCCTTAAGATAGCTCAGGAACGGCGGGCTCAGGAAATCATAACGGCCCTGAACGCGGGCCGAATCCCGTCCCGCTGCAAAGAAAAACTGCATCAAATCATTGCCGCCGACGGACAGAAAATCAGCCTCGGCGGCAATGTCTTCGATACGCCAGGCCGCAGCCGGCGCCTCAATCATCGCGCCCAGGCGCATGGCGGCGGGCAGGCCGTGGCCGAGCTTTTCTCGCCGCGCCGCCTCTTTGTTCAACAGCGCCTTCGCCTGGCGCACTTCTTCGGCGACTGTGACCATCGGCAGCAAGACGTCGAGATCCCGCCCTTCCGCCGCGGCCAGCAACGCGCGGAATTGCGTGCGCAAGAGGCCGGGCCGGTCGAGGGACATGCGGATGGCGCGCCAGCCAAGGGCCGGGTTCTCCTCCCGCTCCCGCTCCATGTAGGGTAGTACTTTGTCGCCGCCGAGGTCGACGGTGCGGAACACCACGGGCTTGCCGCCGCTGGCGTCAAGGACCTCTGCATAAAGCGCCGTCTGGGCGCCAAGGCGCGGCAAGGTGGCGGAGACCATGAATTGCAGTTCGGTGCGGAACAGGCCGATGCCGTCCGCGCCGGTGTCCTCCAAATGGCGCAAATCCACCTGCAGGCCGGCGTTCATGCGAAGGGAGATGTCGACCCCGTCGCGGGTCCGGGCCGGTTCCTTGGCGAGGGCCGTCAGCTCCGCGCGCTGTTCCGACAAAAGCTCTATTTTGGCGTCGTAGGAGGCGACGACCTCCGACGTCGGGCGCACATGGATCTCCCCGGCGTCGCCGTCGATGATCACATGGTCGCCGGGTTCAGTCTGATCGAGCGCATCGCCGGCCTTGCCCACAAGCGGAATGCCGAGGGCCCTTGCGACGATCGCCACATGGGACGCCGCCGACCCTTCCCCCAGCACAACGCCGAACAGCTTGTCCCGGTCGTATTCCAACAACTCCGCCGGCCCCATGGTGCGGGCGAACAAAATGGCTGCATCGGGCAAATCATCGCTCGGCTCGTCAATGTCGCCGGTCAGGTGCCGCAGCAGGCGATGGGCGAGATCGTCAAGATCGTGGGAGCGCTCGCGCAGGTAAGGGTCGCGCGCCCGCAATATGCGGTTTCGGTTCTCCGCCTGCACCCTTTGGACGGCCGCCTCAGCGGTGAGCCCGCCCAGCACCGCTTCGCGCAGGCGGCGGAACCATCCCTGGTCATGGGCGAACAGGCGGTAGGCCTCAAGCACCTCCCGCGGTACGCCTTGCAATGGCTGGTCTACGGAGGCCAACATATCGTCTACGGATCTTTGCAAGGATTCCATAGCTGCGCTGAGGCGTGTAATTTCGTAACGCACATCGTCGGCGATCACTTTGCCGACGCGCACAGGCGGCTCGTGAAAGGCCGCTACGCCGACGCCGATTCCGGATACAATGGCCGCGCCGCGTATGTGCTTGGCGCGGTGGAGGACCTCATCGACCTCCTCGTAATCCTCCTCATCCACCAGATCGCCGGAGGCCGCCACTTCAGCAAGAACCATGGCCACCGTCTGCAGCGCCTCAACCTCCTCCTCCAGATACTGGCGCACGGCGCGGTTCTGCACGACAAGGACGCCCAGCACCTGACCGGACCGCAGCATCGGCACGCCGAGAAAGGAATGCAGCTGGTCTTCCCCCGTCTCCGGGCGATAGGCGAATTGCGGATGCAGCGGCGCATCGGCGAGATTTAACGGTTCAGCCGTCGAGGCGATGACGCCGACAAGACCTTCCCCCACACGCAGGCGGGTTTCGTGGACCGCGTCGGGGTTCAAGCCTTCGGTGGCGAAAAGCTCCAGAATATCCGTCCGTCTGCGGAGATAAATCGAACAGACATCCGCCGTCATATTGGAGGCGATGGCGTGCGCAAGATCGTCAAGCCGCGCCTGGGGCGCAACCGTGGTCGCCATAATCTGGCGCAGGCGCTTTAAAAGCAGCCTCGGACCGCCGGCGTCGGCGGCGCTGTAGGGCGGGGGTTGCATCATCTCAGGCGCGTCGCATCCTCGTTTTCGCCTTGTCCTCTAGAGCGCGTTGCAGGCGATGCGGATCGCACGAAGGTCGTCTCACGCGCTCAAAACAAAGACTCTAGAGCCGATCGCCGACTCACAAAGCATCCAATCGGCTCTAACGTCAACAGCCCCGCGGCGGCGAGGCTGCGGTCGCTTTCCAGCGCAACGGACAGCGTTCCGCATCAAAGTCGCCGGCGTTTACGCCGCCGCGACATCTAGACCATACGCCGCATGCAGCGCACGAACGGCAAGTTCAGTATACTCAGACTCGACCAAAACGCTGATTTTAATCTCAGACGTTGAAATCGCCTGAATGTTCACGCCTTTTTCCGCAAGAGCCCGGAACATGACCCCCGCGACGCCGGCATGGCTTTTCATCCCAAGCCCCACAACGGAGACCATCGCCACATTATCGTCTGTAACGATCTGGTCGAATTTGACCTCGCCGCGCAACGCTTCGAGAGCGGCGACAGTTCGATCCACATCGACCTGTTTGCAGGAAAACAGGATATTGGCGGCGTCCTTTTCCCGTGAATCGCTCTGGACGATCATGTCTACGTTGATATTCGCCTCGGCCAAAGCGGTGAAAATACGCGCCGCCCGCCCCGGCGTCGACTCGACGCCAAGCAGTGTGACCTTGGCGTCGTCCCTGCTGTAAGCAACGCCGCTAACAATTTGTTTTTCCATAATTTCCTCCTCGTCAACGACAAGAGTTCCTTCATTGGGCGCGCCATCCTTAACAAAGCTCGACAACACCCTGAGGCGCACGCCCCGGGCCATGGCCAGCTCCACAGAGCGGGTCTGGAGCACTTTCGCGCCAAGGGACGCCAGCTCCAGCATCTCTTCAAAGGAGATCTTATCGATTTTACGGGCCTGCTTCACAATGCGCGGGTCCGTTGTGTAGACGCCGTCGACGTCGGTG
>JBCDBL010000188.1:0-4957 GCA_039183635.1 Pseudomonadota bacterium | reverse complement strand
GGTGGAGCCCGGCGGATATGTGCCGGACAAGGGCTTATTCAGCAGCGGCTTATAGGGGCTCGCATTCAGCTCCCGCCATTTTTGCGCATTGATGCCGACGTTAAAATCGTTGGGGTCGAACGCCGGACTGGAGGCCATCACCAAGACTTCGCCGGTTTTAACATCCATCACAACCGCCGCGCCGCTTTCGCCCTCAAGCTCCTTCATAGCGACAGCTTGCAACTCCGCATCGATGGTCAGAACCGCGGTTTCGCCCTGGACAGGGTCGTTCCCCTCATGGGGGCGCTCATCGATAACGCGGCCATGGGCGTTCACCTCTACGGTCATGGAGCCGGCGGCGCCGCGCAGTTTTGTCTCAAAGGTTTTCTCAACGCCCTTTTGGCCGATCCGGAACCCCGGCTGACGCAGAAGAAGCCGTTCGGCCTCCTCCTCCCGTGACAAATCGCGGTCCGTTACAGGGCCGACATACCCGACCACCAGAGCGGCGATGTCCTTCAACGGGTACTCGCGGGTGTCGCCCGCGTTCGGCTGAACGCCCGGCAAGTGCGGGCCTTCCAGGTTCACCCGGGCGAAATCCTCCCAGGACAGATTGTCTTCCACCTCGATCGGAATGAAAGAACGCTTGCGCGCCGCCTCATTCAAGATCTTGTTGCGCTTGTCATTGGGCAACTCAATAAGACGCGACAACGCCGTCAGGGACTCTTCAACACTTTTGGTTTGTTCCGGGACCAGCAGAATGCGGAAGTTCTTACGATTGGTCGCCAACGGCTCCCCGAACCGGTCGAGAATTTCACCGCGCAACGGCGGCACGACGCGCTGGTTGAACTGGTTTTCGCGCGATTTTGTTTGATACGCCTCATGCTCAACGACTTGCAGCTGATAGAGCCGGAACCCGACGCCGGCGAACAACAAGGACGCAACGCCGCCCGTCAAGGCCGCACGGCGGGAGAACACGATCTGCCGGTCTGTATCGTAAGGATCGACGCGCATGGGGCGGCTCTACTCGTCTAAAAAGGCGCGGCGGTGCAAGTGGGCGAACCCCCGCGCAAACAAAGGATAAGTGAGGATGGTCACAGCCATTTGCGTCGTCAAAACCGAGACGACAGCCGTCTTGCCATTATAAATGCTGGTGGCGATCCAGGCGAACACGGCCGCGAACGTCGCCGCAAAAGCAAATCCCGTCCACACGACCCCAAGCGTGCGGCCAAGGAAAAACTCCCTTTGGGTGAGCACCGCGCCGTGAACGCCGAGATAGACGAGCGCCCAAAGGCCGATGGGTCCGCCCACAAGAAAATCCTGGGCAAGCCCGATGAGAAAGACGCTCGGCGCCGGCAAGTAATCGGGATGGTATAAAGACCAAAAGAAAACGACGAACAGCGGGATTAACGGCGTCGGTGCAAATCCTTCGAAAAACCGAAACGGTACTGCGAGCGCCAGGGCGCCGAGCAGACCGAAAATTGTAGGCGTCAACGCCGTAGCGAGTTTTCCGATATCTTCGCTTTGCCACTCCATCGGCGCTCACCCGTTGGCGGCGGCGGCGTTCAGCGCCGCAGCATCGCCAGCTCCTTCCGCGCTTGGCGCGTTTAATTCACCGAACGGGGTCTCCACCGGCGTTACATCCGTCGGAAAATCGTAACGCAGCACACTGACGACGTCGGTGCGGTCATAATCGGAATAAAGCTCCACCGTCGCGCCATCTTCCCCGATCCCGCCGATCACGCCCACGGGCAACCCGCGCGGCAAAACACCCCCGCGCCCGGACGTCAGCACCCTTTGCCCCTCGGCAAGGCCGGTGAGATCAGCGGTGTCGAGAAACTCCAGACGCGGCGCTTCGTCGTAACGCCCGCCTAGAATGGCCTGAATGTCCGCCTCCTCGATATACACCGGGATGCGGCTGTTCAAATCCGTCAGCAGCAAAATGCGGGACGCCTTGCGGCCAGCGGTCACCACATGACCCACCAGGCCGTAATCGTCGATCACAGCCTGACCGCGCTCTATATCTTGATCCGCGCCGACATTGACGATCATCGCTCTCAAAAATGGCCCATTGGACTCGCCCACCACATGGCCCTGGACGTGGGCGATCTCCGGCGGCGCCTCAAGGGACAGGAGACGGTCGTACTTCGACAAAAGATCGCGCAGCCGCAAAGCTTCAGCCTTCCACTGTAAAAGCTCGGCTTGTTCTTCTTTCAGCATACGGTTTTCTTCGATGACGCCGAAATAATCCTGAACGCTGCCTATGGCGTCGCCAATCGCCTTGATTGGGCCGGAGAGAATATTAAGAACCGGGGCGGCCGCATCCGTAACGCTCTCACGGGCTTTCTCGAAGACCGAAGCCTCGGCGCTGTGGCGACTGACCACGAGGAGCAGCAACGCCACGACCATAAGGCTGACGATCATATAACGCTTGTCCGCCTGACCGTGGCGCACCAGCCGCCGTTTCGAAATCTCGCCGAGAACGTCCATAATCTTAGTTTACGCCGCCTTCCCTTCGCCGTCATCCCGGGCGTCTATAAAACCTGCGCATTCACCCCGACCGATCGCCCCCGCGAACGCAGGCATCTCGTCCATCGGACCGAACCGTCTCAGCAAGCGGGCCAAGGCCCCCGCGTTCGCGGGGACGGTCGGATTTGTCAAACTAAAGCGCGGACGACAGGACGTTGCGCATCGTCTTTTCGTGCTCAAGCGCCGTGCCCGTGCCGAGCGCCACGCAGGACAACGGATCGTCGGCGACGCTCACCGGCAAGCCGGTTTCGTCCCGCAAGACCTGGTCGAGGTGCTGGAGCAGCGCCCCGCCGCCGGTGAGCACGATGCCTGTGTCGACAATGTCAGCCGCCAATTCCGGAGGGGTCGCCTCCAGGGCGACTTTCACCGCCTCGACGATTTGGCCGACCGGCTCCGCCAGGGCTTCAGCGACCTGGGCCTGGCCGATACGCACCTCTTTCGGCACGCCGTGCATCAAATCCCGGCCCTTAATCTGGATGGTGACGCCGTTGCCTTCCGACGGGATCATCGCCGAGCCGACCTCTTTTTTGATCCGCTCCGCCGACGCCTCGCCGATCAGCAAATTGTACATGCGGCGGATATAGGCGATCACCGCCTCGTCCATCTTGTCGCCGCCGACCCGCACGGACCGGGAGTAGACGATGCCGCCGAGGGACAGGACCGCCACCTCGGTCGTGCCGCCGCCGATGTCAACCACCATGGAGCCCGTGGGCTCCGTCACCGGCAACCCGGCGCCGATGGCCGCCGCCATGGGCTCCTCGATAAGGTCCACTTTGCGGGCGCCGGCGGACAGGGCCGATTCCTGAATGGCCCGGCGCTCCACCGCCGTCGCGCCGGAGGGCACGCAGACGATGATCCGCGGGCTGGCGAAGGACCGGCGATTGTGCACTTTTTGAATGAAGTGCTTGATCATCGCCTCGGCCACATCGAAGTCGGCGATGACGCCGTCGCGCATCGGGCGGATGGCTTCGATGTCGCCGGGGGTGCGGCCCAGCATCAGCTTCGCGTCGTTGCCGACGGCGCGGACGATTTTACGACCCTGGCGGTTTTCGATGGCCACCACCGACGGCTCGTTCAAAACGATGCCGCGGCCCTTGACGAACACCAGCGTGTTCGCGGTGCCGAGGTCGATGGCCATATCGGCCGACAACATCCCAAATAAACTAGACAGCATTGTACAGCACTTCCCGTGTCCAAACCGCCGACGCGATCGCCATCCCCATATGGCCGCCAGCCTATTTCGATTCTAAGGCCGCTTAGGCTCCAAAACCGCGCCCCGGCCACGATACCCGAGGCGCGATCTTAAAATCCAAACCGCCGTTATGACGCCAACGCGCCTCCCCCGGATCGGGAAGAAGCCGTCGATGTCTGTCTGTATAGAGGAAGTTTATTTACAGCCCCTATATAAGCCTTCGCGGACGCCACTAAAACGTCCGTATCCGCCGCCCGGGAGACGGAAATTTTATCGCCGTCGATCAAGCGCACCATGGCGACGCCCTGGGCGTCCGTGCCCTCGGTCACCGCTTGAATCTGATAAAGGTCTAAAATCGCCTCATGGGGGCACAATTCCCGGATCGCATTGAAAATAGCGTCCACAGGTCCGTTGCCGGTGGCCCAGGTCTTTTTCTCAACGCCATCGATGGAGATGCCGATCGCAGCGCGCTGATCGACGCCGGTGCCGGCGGCCACCTTAAGGTCCGTTAACGCGATACGGTCTTCAGCGTCCTTCAACTGGTCATCGACCAATGCGGCGATGTCGTCGTCGTAGACATGTTTTTTCTTGTCGGCGAGGGCCTTGAACCGGACAAAAGCGTCCTGGAACTCGTTGTCGCCCAAATGATAGCCCATGTCTTCGAGCTTCTGTTTCAAAGCGTGCCGACCGGAATGCTTGCCGAGGACCAGGGACGTCTTGTTCGCCCCGACGCTTTCCGGCGTCATGATCTCATAGGTTTCCGCATGGGCCAGCATGCCGTGCTGGTGAATGCCGCTCTCATGGGCGAAGGCGTTCTTCCCGACAATCGCTTTGTTGAACTGCACCGGGAACCCTGTGATGGCGGAGACATAGCTTGACGCGCGGGTGAGTTGCTCCGACACGATGCCGGTGTGGTACGGCAAGCCGTCCTTGCGCACTTTAAAGGCCATGGCGACCTCTTCTAAAGCCGCATTGCCCGCCCGTTCGCCAAGACCGTTCACCGAGCATTCAATCTGCCGCGCGCCGGCCACAACGCCGGCGATGGAGTTCGCGACCGCCAAACCCAAATCATTGTGACAATGGGTGGAGAAATCCGCCTTATCCGCATTCGGCACGCGCTCAATCAACATTTTGAACAGCGCCGCATATTCCTCAGGGTAAGTATAGCCCACCGTGTCCGGAATATTGATCGTTGTGGCGCCGGCGTCGATCGCCGCCTCCACACAGCGGCAAAGGAAATCATGCTCCGTCCGTGTGGCG
>JBCDBL010000187.1:0-4993 GCA_039183635.1 Pseudomonadota bacterium | reverse complement strand
CTCCCCCGCTTTGGCGGGGGAGGTGTCCGCGACAGCGGACGGAGGGGGCCACACAGACGCCGCACACCCAAAACCGCCTTTCCAGCCTGAAAAATCGCAGAGCCCCCTCCGACCCGCGCGTCCCGCGCGGCCCACCTCCCCCGCTAATGCGGGGGAGGAAAACCACTGAAGAGCAGGCTTCATACCGATAACAAAAGCCACGCTCAGGCCGGTCGTCGTTGCAGTCTTTAAAAAATCCAACAACGCGATCTGCGCGATCGTTATGTGAGGTTTCCGCGAACCAGGGACAAAACCTTGCCGTTCTCGTCGATCTCCACATCGACCATGGCGCCGTCTTCGGCGGCGCACTCAAACTCGTACACATAAAAACCGCCACGCACGGAAGCTTCGATGTAGACGGGTTCAGCCTCGGGAACAGCCTCGGCGAGAACCTTAAGAATTTCGGCCGGCACCTCATCCAGAGACTTTTGCAGCTCTATTTCTTCCAGCGTTCCATCTTCAGCAACGTCGATTTCAATATGCTTGCCGTCGAAGGACGTCGCTTCGAACTCGTAAACCGCAACGCCATCTTCGATTTCGATGCTGACGCGTTCAAACACGACCCCAGGCGCAGTCTCCTCGGCGGTTTTCAGAACGACGGCAGGGACGTCATCGAAGTCAATTTCAGATTTAGACTCAGCGAATGCGGGCGCGGCGGCCGTAAACACAGCAGCGATTACAAGAGCGCGATACATGGATAGAGCTCCTTAAATTGTTTGGGGTGTGTTGGTGAATCCAAAACCCAGGATTGTGCAACGCACATAAAACTCATATGTGATACTCAAACGAAAGAAGTGTGATGAATTTATGAACTCCTTGTTTTTCATATTAAATTTCAAATATTTACTCCTGTATAAAATCCAATGAATTTTATTATGATTTGACGATTCTATACACTTTTAAGTTTTAGAAACGCAGCTGCCGAAGCTATAATGCAAATGAAAGTCACTTGCAAGTTATAGTGGAAACAACTCTCCGATTGCGCACACGCCGCACAATAAGCTTCATCGCAGACTCGCGTTGCTTGCCCCCTGCACAGGCGCCTGATACGGTCCGCGCCGCTTTCAAACCCCAACGCGACGGCAGGACGTCAAGAAGTATGAAAATCAACGGCAATGAAATTCGTCCCGGCAATGTCATCCAGCACAATGGAGAGCTTTGGGCCGCAGTGAAAACCCAGGCGGTGAAGCCAGGCAAAGGCCCCGCCTATAATCAGGTGGAGTTGAAAAACATCCTCACCGGCTCGAAACTTAATGAGCGTTTTCGCGCCTCCGAAACCGTCGAACGGGTGCGGCTTGAACAAAAAGACCACACATATCTCTATGCCGAAGGCGACATGCTGGTGTTTATGGACGCCGAAAATTATGAGCAGATTTCGATCTCCAAAGACATGTTGGGCGACCGGGCGGCGTTTTTGCAGGACAACATGTCCGTCATCGTAGAAAGCCACGAAGGCAAACCGATCGGCGTCAATCTGCCGGAGCATGTGACGTTGGAGATTTTAGAGACAGAGCCGACGGTGAAAGGCCAAACGGCGGCGTCTTCATACAAGCCGTCCATTGTCGACAACGGCTTGCGCGTCATGGTTCCACCGTACATGAGCGCCGGAGAGCGCATTATCGTCAATACGGAAACTTTAGAATACGTGAAACGGGCGGATTAAAATTCAGGCGCGCCGCACGCCAGCGATACGGCGGCTCTTCAAGACGGGACGATATTTCACCCAAACCTGTAAAGGCCCAAATTGGTTCGGCGAATTTGACCTCGCCCTTTCAAGACATCATACAAACGACGCAACCCCCGGGCAGGTATTTGCACTCACAAACAAAGCCAATAGTGAGCGCTCACGAGTCGCATACGATTTATTATATTTCGCTTTTTTTACGCATGGTCTTGCAGATTTTGTACTAAACAAATAATTATGTATAAAGTACGAAGTATTGTTTGGGGGATATTATGCAGTATCGCTTTTGCGCTGTGTATGTTGCATCGTGTTTCGTTGTGGCGGCATGCGGCGGAGGGGGCGGCGGAAGCTCTTCTTTCACGCCTGCATCGCCCCCGCCCCCGAACACAACCGTGTCAGACCTGCAATTTGCAGAAACGTTCCAGGCGATTACAACGACCTTATCCATTGACGCCACATCGTTTGGGGGCGCCACGATTAACGGCCAAAATGCGGAAATTGTGCAAACCGGCAACGCGGGCCCCGGACGCGTCTCTTATAACCCCTCAGGCGACAGCTTCACGTTTACAGCCCCTTCCGGCATAGGCGACATCGATTTTTCCGTAGACCAAGGCGATATCGACGCCTCTCTGACCGACGAGCTTTCAACCGTTTACGCGACCGAGACGGCGACAACCACGACGACGACTGAAATCCTCGGCGCCGATAACGGAATTCAGTCTCTGGACTATGTCACCTTCGGCGAATGGGCGAGAGCGAACGGACCCGATCGAACAATTGTCTTCGGTCATTCCGTATTTGGCGTTCAAACTTTGGCGTCCGACATGCCGACGACGGGAACGGCGCAATATCAAGGTCTGTCGTACGGTGCTTTAGTTGATGAAAGCCGGCCGCTTGGCAATATAAGCTTGTTGCGGGGCGATCTTACCATAAATGCGAATTTTGAGACCGGAGCGGTCGAAACATCCATGGCGTTCTTTGCGCAACCGCTCGATTCTTTAGCCGCATCGCCTTGGGACATCGTGACCTCAAGCGGCGCCATTTCCTCCGGAACCAATGCGTTCTCCGGCGCCGCCAGCGCTGTGGGCGACAGCAGCCTGACGGGCGTCTTAAACGGCGCTTTCTTTGGACCCGCCGCCAGCGAAGCTGGAGGAACCTGGTCCGTTTCGAACGGGACCGTCACAGCAAGCGGCGCATTTGCCGGCGCGGCTCAATAGCCAGCCCACCCTCAACTTTAACGATGGAAAATGGCGGCCAAAAGGTCGCCGTTTCTTGTATTCGCCTCAACAAGTCTATAAGGAGCGTCATTCCCGCAGTATTAGAAGTCGCCGCCATGCCCCAATCTCCCCTTCTCGCCGTTATGATCGCCGCCGCACGCAAGGCGGCGCGGGGGCTGCGGCGCGATTTCGGCGAAGCGGAGGCGCTGCAGGTCTCGCGCAAGGGGGCGGCGGATTTTGTCAGCGCTGCAGACCTGAAAGCCGAACAGACCGTGTTCGAAGAGCTGGAGCGCGCCCGCCCTAAGTACGGATTTTTGATGGAAGAGCGCGGTGAAATCGAAGGCGCGGACAATTCCAACCGCTGGATCGTCGACCCTCTTGACGGCACCACAAACTTTCTCCACGGCTTGCCGCACTGCGCGATCTCCATCGCCCTTGAGCGGGATCGTCAACCCTACGCAGGTGTTATTTACAATCCCATTACCGATGATTTGTTTACGGCTGAAAAAGGGCAAGGCGCTTTCCATAACGATAGGCGATTGCGGGTTTCCGCCCGCAGACAAATCGCAGAAGCTCTCATCGCAACGGGCATGCCGTTCCACGGCAAGTCGGGCCACGGCGTCTTTTTAAAAGAACTGCAAAGCGTCATGGAGGCGACTGCAGGCGTGCGGCGTTACGGCGCAGCGTCCCTCGACCTTGCCTGGCTCGCCGCTGGGCGCTTCGACGCCTTCTGGGAACGGAACTTAAAGCCTTGGGACGTGGCGGCGGGCATCGTTCTGGTCAAAGAAGCCGGCGGCCTTGTCGGCGAAATCGAAGGCGGCGACAGACCCCACCTCGCCGGCTCCATACTTGCGACGAACGGGGAGCTTTCAGACGCTATGCGCCGCCTGCTGACCTAGCATCTTTGTTTTTGAGCGCGTGAGACGACCTTCGTCTGATCCACATCGCCTGCAACGCGCTCTAAGCCTCAAAATCAGCCGACTACCCCGCTGAGAGCGCCAAAGAAGACGCAACAGGCGTCGCCGACGTCAACCGCTTAATGACTTTATCAGCGGGCTCCGGACGTCCGAAAAAATATCCCTGGCCATATGTTGCGCCGATCAGGGCGAGCATTGCGCGGCCTTCTTCATCCTCCACGCCTTCGGCGACCGTCTCAAGGCCAAGGGCGCGGGCGAGGCCGACAATACATCTCAGCACATTGGCGGCGTGGGCGCCCTGATCTTCTACAAAGGCGCGATCTATTTTCAACGTAGAGAACGGGTAGCGGTTCAACATGGCCAGGGAGGACGCGCCCGTCCCAAAATCATCAAGGGCCAACCGCGCGCCTGTGGCGCGTAAACGCTGCAACGTTACAAGCGCTCGTTCCGGATTGTCGACGATCGCGGTTTCAGTAACCTCCAATTTTATATTGGGGTACAAGCGAATGGCGGACGCCAATGCGCCCTCAAGCGCCTCGGAATGCAAGAGCTGTCGCGGCGAAAGGTTTACACTGATAAAAGCATCTGCAGGTGCGCCCATCGCCCCAAAGTTGCTCGCGTCCTCAGCCGCTTGCGTTAAGGCCCAAACACCAAGTTCAGTTATGAAACCGGTTTCTTCAGCGATGGGAATAAATTCAGCAGGGCTCACAACATCACCGCCCGCACGCCGCCACCGGGCAAGGGCCTCCCAGCCAGACAAGCCGCCGTCTGAAAGGCGCACGATGGGTTGATAGTTCAGCTCTAACTCGCCATTCGAAATCGCCGCACGCATCGCCGCTTCAAGATCAAGGCGCGCCGCCGCGTGGGTCCGCGTTTCGGGGGCGTGCAAAATAACCCGATGGCTGCCTGATTTTTTCGCCTGATTCAACGCGATGTCCGCATAGGCGTTTACGCATGCGCCAGCATCCCCCTTGATCGCAGCAGCAACGCCAATTGAAGCGCCCGCGCCAAACTCACGCTCGCCGGCGGCGAACGGCTGCGCAAAACGCGCCAGCAAGCCTTCAGCGACCTTGAGGGCGGCGGCGCCGTCCCCAACACCGCGCAGCAATACGGCGAACTCATCCGCTCCAACCCGG
>JBCDBL010000186.1:0-5080 GCA_039183635.1 Pseudomonadota bacterium | reverse complement strand
GGGCGCGGCGGAGGCGTCGAGGGCGATAGACAGGTCGCCCGTGAGGTTGAGGTCTTCGGACAGCTGCGCGCCGAGAAGGCGGACAACGACATTTTCTCCTGTGACAGACGCCATCTTCAAGGAAAGCGTCATATCTTCGGCGTTGACAACGCCGTCGAGGGAGGCTGTCACGCTGTCCTGCGTCCAATCGGCGAGAGGCGTGTTCATGAGAACCGGCAGGACTGCGGCGATGTTGGCTTTAAAAGCAATGTCTTCTGAAAACGGGCCGCCGCCTGCAAAGGCGCTTTCGATGTCGATAATAGCGCCGCCGTCGACAACGGTCTCGCCCAAGGCGAATTGATTGATAGACAAACGTTCGATGCGCAGCGGGGGAAGATCGACGCCTTTGCGGGGCGTCTCATCGTTCCCGGGCGACGTGCGTTCAACGTTCGGCGGCCGTATCAGAACGCCGCCGTCCAAAACGAAGGCTTTGACGTCGACGCTTCCAGCGAGCAGGCGAAGCGGACGCCATGCAAGCTCCGCCTGGTCCGCCGTCATCCAGACGCCGTCGGCGTCCGAGAGGACAAGGCCGTTTGCAACGATGCGCTGGGGCCAGGCGCCGGACAAGCTGTCGTAGGAAACCTGAACGCCGGCGGCTGTTTCAATGGCGCGCGCGCCGCGGTCGAACAGGGCCCTGCGCGTTTCATCCGTATTCAGCGCCGTATAGCCTGCAAAGAAACAGAACACAATGAACCCTGCAAGCGCGACGGCGATCCGTATGCTCCAACGCTTCACCATCAAAAAGCCTGCCCAAGACTGATGTAGAATTGAAACTCATCGTCAACACCCTCACGCCGGTCAAAGGGCGCGGCGATGTCGAGGCGTACAGGTCCAATCGGCGTATAGTACCGCAGACCTGCGCCGCCGCCGCCGAGGAACGGTTCGTCAAAATCCGGGGCGCCGCTGCTGAACGCCGATCCGCCTTCGGCGAAAACCACGCCGCCGAGGGCGCCGCGGATCGGAAACCGCAACTCCGCGCCGGCTTCGAACAAGGACCGGCCCCCGATTGGATCATTGTCGTCGTCAAGCGGGCTCGCCAATTGGAAGCCATAGGCCCGCACGGAGCCGCCCCCGCCGGAATAGTACCGTTTGGTCGCCGGAATCTCAGTCGTCCCCGGACCAATCGTGACCCCTGTTCGCGCCCAGCCGGCGGCCACAAGCGTTTCGTTTGTGTTGAGCGCGTAATGTCCGACCGCTTCGGCTTGCACGAGGCCGAAGGCCACAAAACCATCGGAGCCGCCGCCTATATGGGGCGCTGCGGAAACCGCAACACTGGCGCCGCGGACCGGGTTCAGCGGGTCGTTCGTTGCATCCCATGTGAGGCGCGCCGGCAAGGATAGAAGGGCGCTCGTTTCTTCCGACAACGCATCCTCGGTGCGCGCGCCCTCAATCTCAAGGCCAATGCGGGAGGACCAGTCGTCATTGTACCGCTTTTCCTCCGCCGCTGCGAGGGTCAGCCGCTCGCCCTGGAACGCCTCGCTGTCTTCAGACGCAAGCTCGGCGCCTAAAACCCAATCGGCGCTCCGCCGCGGGCGCGGCTTGCGATATTGCATCGATAGGGACTGTTCGATCTCCGACACGTCTAAATCGGAGCGCAGTTTCTCACCTGCCCCGCGCAGATTGCGGTTTTCCCAATAGAGCCGGCCCCCGGCGCCAAGATTGGACGAGTAGCTGAGGCCGGCGCCCACCGTACGGCGTTTGCGTTCTTCCACGTCAATGAGGATCGGCGTTCCGCCATCGGCGCTTGGGGCGCCGGGCGTGATTTGCACCGACGTGAACAGGCCGGCGCCGGCGAGGGCGGCGCGTGTCGCCTCCAACTTCACCACATCGACGGGCGCGCCGTCCTCCCATTGCGTATATGAAGCGGCATAGCTTTCCTTCGTATATTGAAGGCCTGACCACTCGGCGCCGTCGAATATGGCCATTGGGCCGCTGTCAATGACGAAAACCGCTGTTGCAGTGGCCGTGTCGCGGCGGGCTTCGGCGCGGCGATCGACGGCGCGTGCGGTTGGATAACCTTTGCGACGCAGGGCGGCGAGGAGGGCCCGCTCCAATGCCGCGAGCGTCTCTCCATCAGGCGCGCCGTCGGCGGTGACGTCAATGTCGGAAAAACGTGCAGGGCGCGCGTCGGGCGTTTGCGTCGAAACGTAGCTGATGCGGTAATCCGTAATGCGATAAACAGGTCCCGGCGTGACGTCGAACACCACGGCGACGGGCGTTGCGCCGGCGTCGATCCCGACATCGACTTGGCCGTCGTATCGGCCGCTGGCGCGCAAAACTTTTTCCATACGCCCGGCCTCGGCGCGCGCCTGGCGTCGGGCTGCGCTTGTGGTTTCAGGGCGCGCGTCTTTCAGGCGTGTTTCCGCGAGCAGCGTTTTACGCAACGCCTCGTCATCAACGCCATCGACGCGCACCGATAGGGTTAACCCCGCATCGGCGTAGGCTGGCAAGGCTGCACAAGCCAAAGCCATCGCGCCAAGACAGGCGTATTTTGCAGCATGCAACATGTTTCGGCGCTTTCGCCGCCCTAGAACTCCAAACTCAGTCATGCATGCTTACAAGATTTGGTCCAAATAAGGCCGCATGGTGTGAAAATGCAACAATTATGGTTAACGCGGTGTTGCCATGGCCCCAGCGGCTAAAGTCCCTATGGTTGAGGAGGTTTTGTCGACCAGTTCGCATATGCACGACAAAATTGCAGATTGTATTTCGCCCGCAGGTCTAGGTCGCGCCGCCTTGCAAACCCTGCGCGCGTTCTTTCCTTTAAACGCACAAACATCGTCGACGCCCTGTGTGAGTCGGCGCGCGCCACAAATTCGGACTTAAGCCATTGGAAAGCGACAGCGCCAAACAACTAACGCCCGCAGACAGACATGTTGCACAGCGTTTGAAAGAGTATTGCGACCGGCACAACATCACCTACAAAGCCTTGGCTGAGGCGAGCGGGGTGAAATCTCAACAGGTCAGCAAGTATATGGACGCCGTCAACAGGATCGCCGCCGGGCGCCTGTATTATATTGCGCGCGCGTTGGGATTGCCCGTCAGTTACTTTTATGACGGTTTCGAAACCGAGGGGGGCGAAGCGGATGGGTTCGCTGAGCCGGCGTCCGATTATGACGGTCAAGGCGCGGAGACTGAGGAAGTGCTGCACTTGTGGTCGCGGATCGAAGATCACGGATTTCGCGACGCTGCTTTGCGCATGATGCGCGGCCTCACAGGGCCCACAGAGCAAGATTAGAGCGTATTGCAGGCGAAACGGATCACCGGTTCGCTGTCCGCAGGTCCATTAAAACAAACACTGAAAGCTCTTTGTCGCCTTCGTTTTGAAACGTATCCAGCGCAAACGGCTTTGGGAACAAGGGGTCTTTTCGCCGCCTACCGCTCCGTCAGTTTGAATTCGATGCGACGATTTTGACTAAGCGCTGTTGTGGAGGAGCCTTGAACCAGAGGTTGGTATCGTCCGAACCCGGCGGCGACCATGCGTCGGCTCGGCACGCCGGCCTGATCCAGATATTGGACGACGGCGATGGCGCGGGCCGCGGACAAATGCCAATTGGATTGGAATTTCGCGCGGCAGCCAGGGCCGAGGGGCTGGGCGTCGGCATGGCCGTCCACGCGCAAAACCCAGTTGAGATCCGATGGAATATCGCCGGAAATGTCGATGAGCACGTCGGCGAGTTTTTTTAACTCCGCCCTTCCTTCCGCGCCAATCTCGTCCGAACACGATCCAAACAGAATGTCGCTTTCAAAAATGAACCGATCGCCCACCACCTTGACGTCGGAGCGATCGCCCAGCGCCTCCAGCAGCGCTTCGAAAAAGCGAGACCGAACGCGGTTTAATTCCTGGACTTTTTGTGCGAGAGCCTGGTTCAAACGTTGTGACAGGTTGGCGATTTGCGCCTCCTGCTCTTTGTCCTTGGCTTCGGCGGCGTCAAGAGCTTCCTGCAAGCTCGCCAATTGTTGGCGCAGCGCAGCGATTTGTTGATTAAGAATGGCGAGTTGGTCCGCCTGCTCCTGGGTCAGCTCCCGTTCCTTCGCCAGATCCGCCGCAACGGCGCCTGTTTGCGCTTCCGCCGCTGCGAGGGCGGCGGTCAGCGCGACCACGGAGCTTTCAGAGGCTGTTAACTTATCTTCCGTGTCCGCCAAGGTCGCTGCAAGCGCCGCGAGCTGTTTGTTCAGATCCGTATTTGTGGCTTCTGCAAGGCCAAGCTGCTCTGTCAGTTCCAGTATCTGCGCGGTCAATCGCGCCAATTCATCGTCTTTGGTGGAGATTGCGCGGCCGAGATAGAACTGCGCGATGACGAAGATCGAAATGACGAAAATCATGACCAGGAGTAATGTCGACAAGGCGTCGACAAAGCCTGGCCAGAAATTGAGTTCTGCGCGGCGTCCGCGGGCGGTGCGGGGCATGACGCTACTCCCGGTCGTCGGTGAGACGAGAGATCGTTCGCGTCAAAGTGCGCAGCTCGTCCTTTAACTCGCTGATGAGCTGCGCCCGTTCCCGGGGCGCTTCGTCGGCGAGCCGCTGCAGGCTCTCGGCCGTCCGCTCCAGCAGCGCTTCGGAATAGGCCGCGCCGCCCGTCTCGCCGGAGACGGGGCTTGCATAGGTCGTCATGGTGGACAGCCATTCTTCAAGGTCGTTGTAAAAACGGTTCTGGGCTTGTCCCGCTTGAAGGTCGAGGAACCCCAACACGAGGGAGCCGGCGAGGCCGAACAATGAGGATGAGAACGCTGTGCCCATGCCGGCGAGCGGCCCCTCAAGCCCTGCGATCAACTGCGTTACGGCTTGTGCTTCCGAGCCGCCGGCCGTGCTGTTCAAGGTGGAGATCGTCTGCGCGACCCCGTTTACGGTGCCGAGCAACCCCCAAAACGTACCAAGAAGGCCCAGAAAGATAAGCAGTCCTATGAGATAGCGGTTCATCTCCCGGGTTTCGTCCATGCGGGTGCCGATAGAATCCAGGATTGCGCGGTTCGAGACCGCGGTAAGGCGGCCGCGTTGATCGGCGTCCATCAGCACTGTGGCCATGGCGGCGATCAGGCT
>JBCDBL010000185.1:0-5144 GCA_039183635.1 Pseudomonadota bacterium | reverse complement strand
CGTGTTAGCACCGGGATCTGTCTGCACGTGTCTGAAATCTGTTGCACCAGATCCCGGATCGCTCGATTTTCTAACCAAGTCAAAGACTTGGAGAAAACCGGCGTCCGGGATGACCAGATATATTTATGAATCTCAACATGCCCTAAAGCGTCTCTTCTTTAATCGGAATCAGGCAGACGCTTTAAGTCTTTGTTTTTTCGCATTTGCGGACGGCCAACCGTACACACTTGGCCTGGAAAGGCTTTAAACGCTTGTTCTGATCAAGACGCCGCGCATCGCGATCGCCTTTGGCGGCCTACGCAGCTGTCATAAGATCTTCAATCGACTGCGTCAGCCATTTTTCATGCTCTTTAAGCTTGACCGCTAAAGTCGCATTGCCCGGGTCGGCCGCCTTTTCAATATCGCTTAGCCATATCGACAACATCTGGCGTTGCGCAATCAACCAATGGACGACTGAATCCGCCTCACTGTACATCATTAAGTCTCCAACGTCTGTTATGTGCGTGGGCCGAACGAGAACCGTTAAGCACGCCCGGCAGGGTGAAAAGACATAAAAGTTTTATTGCCGCTGGCCGCGCGGACTTCGATTTGCGGTCGTCGTATCGTCACGCCCGCTGCTTTAAACACAGTAGCAACGCCAAGCGCCGCCGCGTGGGCGGCTTCTTCGCCACGCCCACACATCAACCAGTATAGATGGGACACGCACAGCGCCTCATCCTCTTCCTGCGCCGCAGATAAAAGCATCACGATGCTAAGCTCGTCCGCCGTCGCATAAGCACAGCCAGGGCAGGCGATTTTAATCTGTCGGCCGCCGGATACGCCAAGCTCACGCGCCAGCGAATGCAACCCGCCCAGAGCCGAGAGGCCATAGTCGCCAAACGCAGCCTCAAAGCCGTTTTGCAGCACCGGCCGCTCGACATCGCCAATCGCTGCGGCGCGAAACCCCCAAAGGGCGTAGCCTGCGCCAAGACCGAGGTCCGGCAGGGTTATTGAAGTCGCAAACGTCATGTTTTTATCCTGAAATCATCGAACGGTCCTCACGAATCGCCGACGGAAACGGTCCTGATATTAGCGCCATCAGATAAAAATGCAAATCATTATTAATATCATGGCGTGACTAGCCTGCTGCATATTTTCGGTGTATAGGGAGCTTTATATGGAAGGCCGAAGCTGAGACAGGGCGTCGGCCTTATATATTTATTAAACAACCCTATAAGATTTTCTGAAAGGCTGGCTCTGCGTGGCGTTCGACGAAGTGAAACTCCCCAAAAGCGTAACGGCTGAGACCGTTCTCGATGTTCATCACTGGACGGATGAATTGTTCTCATTCCGTTTAACCCGCCCCCAAAGCTTCCGGTTTCGCTCTGGCGAGTTCATTATGATCGGACTTATGGATGGACCGAAGCCCCTGCTGCGCGCCTATTCGATCGCAAGCCCCGCCTGGGACGACGGTCTCGATTTTTACTCAATCAAGGTCCAGGACGGCCCGCTCACCTCCCGCCTCCAGCACATAAAAAAGGACGAGCAGGTGCTGCTCGGCAAAAAACCCACAGGCACCCTTGTTCTCGATGCGCTGAAACCTGGCGCGCGATTGTTCCTGCTTTCCACCGGCACGGGCGTCGCCCCGTTCGCCAGTTTGCTGCGCGATCCGGAAACCTATGAGAAATTTCAGTCAGTCGTTTTGACGCACACCTGCCGAAAGGTCGCCGACCTCGCATACAGCACCGCGCTTGTCGACGGGCTGAAAGATGACCCGCTTGTGGGCGAAATCGCGCCGGACCGCGTCCTTTACTACGCAACCGCCACGCGGGAAGACTTTAAACGCCAGGGCCGCATTACGGATCTTATTTCATCGGGCGCCTTTTTCTCAGATATCGGCATTGACGGATTTAATCCGGAGACAGATCGTGTGATGATCTGCGGTTCAACGGCCATGATCGCCGACACGCAAGCCCTTGTGGAGGCCGCCGGCCTTGATGAAGGGTCAAACGCCGCGCCGGGCGCGTTCGTCATCGAAAAAGCGTTCGTTTCATAGGCGTTTTTAAAAACGCCTATTCATCCGCCGGACCGTCGTCCGGCGGGACAGCGCCGATGCGCGGCGTATCCCGGAACGCCTCCCGCAACGCTTCGTCCATGACGTCGTCGGAGGTAAGGCGGATCACGCCCAGCTCCCGCAACTCAATAAGATCGAACAAAATAATCTCCCGCCCATCGGGACGGTCGATCAACAGCGCCAGGCGATCGCCGGCGATCGTCATTTGCCGCACTTCACCGTCTTCGGGTACGGACAGTTTGGAGATAAAGCGCGAACCTTCCCACCAGGGCGCGCCAAGGGGCGGTTCATAGAGCGGCGGGGCGTCGTCTTCCCCGGCGGGCGCGCCGAACGGCGCCGGCGTGTCTGCATTAAGCGAGGCATCGCTCTCCTCGCCGCCGGCCAGGCGGAAAAAAATCACCAGCAACAAAGCGGCGGCGGAAAAAAACAAAAACCCCGTCATCACGGCGACGGCGATTTTAACGGCCCTCAAATCCGGCGGCGGCGGGCCGTCGTCGTCATCATCACTGTCAAAGCGCGCCTCGGCCATGGGAGGGGGTCTTTCCTTCGCAGGCGCGGACGCCTATTGCATTGTTATGACGAACGAAATTCCAACAGGCAAGTTACAGCTGGGCAATCTCGCCGCCGGGGCAACCATTGAGCTTAATGTTGACGCCGCCGAAGCGAAGCAGCGCCTCGACCGTTGGCTTGCCGAGAAAATTGACGGCCTCACCCGCTCCCGGGCGAAGGCCCTGGTGGAGAGCGGAGCGCTCGCCAAAGACGGCGCGCTTTTTGACGATCCGTCCTGGCGTCTGCGCGAAGGGGAGACGTTCGCCTTGCGCGTCCCCGCCGTGGCCCCCGCCGCGCCGAAACCTGAGGCAATCCCGCTCAACATTCTCCATGAAGACGCCGACATCATCGTTATCAACAAATCGGCGGGCATGGTCGTGCATCCTGCCGCCGGCAACTGGACCGGCACCCTCGTCAACGCCTTGCTGCACCATTGCGCAGACAGCTTGTCAGGCGTTGGCGGCGTCGCCCGGCCAGGCATCGTTCATCGCCTGGACAAAGACACCAGCGGCGTCCTCGCCATTGCAAAACATGACGCCGCACACCTGAAATTGACCAGGGCCTTCGCCGCCCATGATATAGATCGCGTCTATGAAACCTTCGTCGTCGGCGCGCCGCGCCCAGGCTTTGGAACCGTCAACGCCCCGATCCAAAGGGCCGGAGGCGATCGTAAGAAAATGGCTGTGGCCCGAAGCGAAGAAGCCCAAGGCGCAAAACACGCCGTCACCCACTACAAGACGCTGGAAGCTTTCGGCCGTGGCCGCGCAAAGCTCGCCGGCGACGCCATTGCGGCTCATGTGGAATGCCGGCTTGAGACCGGCCGCACCCATCAGATCAGGGTCCATATGGCTCATATCGGCCATCCGGTCCTCGGCGATCCGGTCTACGGCCGCCGCGCCGGGCTGCCAGGCCTGTCCGCCGGAGACCCCGAAGCCGACGAAGCTTTGAAAATATTGAGAAAATTCAAACGCCAAGCGCTCCACGCCCGGCTGTTGGGCTTTCAGCATCCCCGCACCGGCGAGGCCTTGCATTTCGAAGCAGAGCCCCCATCTGATATGGAAGTGTTGAGAGGGGTTCTCAAAAGCCTATAATTCAGCTCATTCGCCCGTTGTGTTTTCAAGGGCGTAATTTTGCGGCGAAGCGCCTTCACGGCGCGTCACAACACCGCGAGCGCGCCTCACAAGCACCCGATGTCCGCCTTATATAGGGGATGTCATTATTTTGGTTCAGCGCGCCGAAAAGGCGGCTGACGCACGCAACCGAAGGGGATGATCGCAACGATGTCCAATACCGCGAACTCCGCCGCTTTGCCGGCTGTCACGCCTGAAGGCTCTCTCTCCCGCTATCTGTCGGAAATCCGCAAGTTCCCAATGCTGGAGAAACAAGAGGAATACATGCTCGCCAAACGGTTTTTAGAGCATGGCGACAGCGGCGCGGCCCACAAAATGATAACGAGCCATCTGCGTCTCGTGGCGAAAATCGCCATGGGTTATCGCGGTTATGGCCTGCCCATCGGGGAAGTCATCTCCGAAGGCAATGTCGGCCTTATGCAAGCGGTCAAACGTTTTGACCCGGAAAAAGGCTTTCGCCTCGCCACCTACGCCATGTGGTGGATCCGCGCGGCGATTCAGGAATACATTTTGCGCTCCTGGTCGCTTGTGAAGCTCGGCACCACCGCGGCTCAGAAAAAACTATTCTTCAACCTGCGTAAGCTGAAAGGCCAGATCGACGCCATTGAAGACGGCGACTTAAAGCCTGAGAACGTCACCAAAATCGCCACGAAACTCGGCGTCAGCGAGGATGAGGTCGTGTCCATGAACCGGCGCTTGTCCGGCGGCGACAATTCCTTAAACGCGCCTTTACGCGCCGACGCGGAAGGCGAATGGCAGGACTGGCTTGTCGACGAAAACCAGATCGACGCCGAAACCCAGCTTGTGCGCGACGATGAGTACGAAATGCGCATGACGCTCCTGGAACGCGCCATGGAAGACTTGAACGAGCGAGAGCGTCATATCCTGACGGAACGCCGCTTGCAGGAAAATCCGGCCACCCTTGAGGAGCTGAGCCAAGTTTACAAGGTCAGCAGGGAGCGGGTGCGCCAAATCGAAGTGCGTGCGTTTGAAAAGCTGCAAAAGGCCATGAAGCGCCTCGAGCGTGAAACGCGGACGCAAACCGCCGAAGTCGCAGCGAATCTCGCCGAGGCCTAGGGCATTTTCCAACCAAGCGGACAGCGGTTGGGCGTCAGAAAGCGCGACAAAATAAGGATCTGGAGCCGTTTACGTCCGATGCGACTCAGCCGGATTGTCGCAAACGGCTCCCAGTCCTTGGGTGATCGGGCCCGCGGACGGCGAACCGGCGCCCCGCTTCGTTCGTAATGCGGCCTGGCCTGAAAACGCAACGCCGCTTGACGCACGCTCATATAATTGAGAACGTGGAACGCTTTAAAAAAGCGTTCCGCGACAAATACATAAGAGATTTTTATTGCACCCTACTCAAATCACCGATCACGGCATTTCAAGAAAAACAGTAGATTTATTACACG
>JBCDBL010000184.1:0-5190 GCA_039183635.1 Pseudomonadota bacterium | reverse complement strand
TTGCTCGACGGGCTGGCGCGGCCGCCATCCTCGGAACATCGTGCGCACGCGCCTTTGCCCTTGCGTGCGGAGGATCTTCTCATCGCCCGTGTCGGCGAGGATTTTTTCTATCTTTCGGATCTTGAGCGCGCAGCCCGCGTGGGGGGCGATCTTGGGCCGGACGAGCGTCTGGCGCCCAAGTCGGCCAAGGCGGAGCGGCTTCTGGAAAAGCTGATCGACCAGACGTTGCTCGCCAATCGGGCCGAAGCCCAGGGCCTCGATAAAACCGAAAGCGTAAAGGAGCGCCTGGAGGCCCTGCGTCGCGAACTTTTGGCCAACCTGTATCTTGAAAATCTTCTGACCGAGCGCGTTTCACCGGACATCGTGCGCGCGGTTTACGGTGAACTCGATGCCACGCTGCAGCTTGGCGACGAGGTCCGAGCGCGCCACATTGTCGTCGGAACGTTTGCCGAGGCGGAGGCCGTCATCGCGGATCTTGAGAACGGCGCGGATTTCGGCGCCCTGGCCAGGGCCCGCTCCCTTGACCGCGCCACCGGGCCGGCCGGGGGGGAGATTGGCTATTTTACGGTGGAGATGATGCCGTCGACGTTCGCCAAAGCGGCGTTCGCCACGTCGGTGGGCGGCGTCGCTCCCTTGTTTGAGACCGAGGACGGCTGGCACATTCTGCAAGTTGAGGATCGCCGCTCCGTACGTAAACCGCCGTTTCGCGAATTGCGTCCGAAGATTGAACGGTTTTTAAGGCTGCAGACGATTGATAAAGAGATGGACGATCTGCGCGCCATATACGATTTGGAGATTTTCGACGCCGATCTCATGGCCGCCCACGCTGAGGCGATGCGCAAAAGAGCCGAGGCGGCGGCCGAGTTCCCGTCTTTATCCGATGGCGCCGCATCAACACTCGAAGAGGGCGATGACAGTCCTGAAACACCGTAACTTTCGAACAATTTGACTCTTTTTCAGAAGCTATTTCTTAACAAAGCCTTGCCATCATATTGAGGAGAAAGCATGCCGCGATTGGTATTGGTCAGCGCCGGCGTTCTTGTGAATGACGCGGGATGCGTGTTGATCGCCGAACGTCCGCCGGGAAAATCCATGGCCGGACTATGGGAATTCCCCGGCGGGAAGGTTGAGCCGGAGGAAAGCCCTGAAGCGGCTCTTGCGCGCGAACTGAAAGAGGAGTTGGACATCGCCGTCTCAGCGGAGCGTTTGGAGCCTTTTGCATTCGCATCCCATGCCTATGACGCATTCCATCTCTTGATGCCGGTGTTCGTTTGTCGCGCGTGGTCCGGCGATATACGGCCCAGGGAAGGCCAAAAGGTCGCCTGGGCGCGCCCTGAGGATTTGGCGGGCTACCCGATGCCGCCGGCGGATGCGCCGCTGTTGGGGGAGCTGAAGACGAGGTTATAGGATGTTGAGAGTGATGAGTGTGAACCGCATGACCTGGCGCCGGTTTCGACGGGCCGTCGCCGACTACGCCGCTTGCACCCGCGGCGCCACTGCGATTGAGTACGGCCTCATCGTCTCAGCGTTGGCCGTGATCGCCGTCGTCGGCGCCAACGGCATCGGGCAAAGCATGGTGACGATATGGAGTTCCGTTTCCGCTGCGATCACCAGTGCAACGCCTTAGGACAGCTTTAAATAGTTATTGCCGTATTGGCTTATGCTGTTGCTTTTACAGCTATTCATAGCTTGTTCGCAAAAAGAAAATTTATATCAATAAGTTATGGATTTATTTTAAACCTTTTTTGCAATAACCGCTTTCTCCAGCGATGTTTTGGCGCTCCCTGGCGCAAGCGGCTTTTGCTGGCTATCGTGGGGGGCCCATCCGGTTAAAAAGACGATATTGAAGGTCGCCGGCGTGCGTCCGTCTTTGGTCTGAAAGCGCTCTTTGTAAATATCCATGGCTCTCAGAAACGTTCCGCGCCGCAGGAACCGTCTTCGGCGTGATGCAAGGGCGTTCGTCTCTCCCATGCCCCTTAAATCCCGGAGCAGATCCAACGGGGTTTCGTAACGCGCGTCGATCCGGTCGAGGTCCGTTACCGGCAGTGCGAAGCCGGCCCGTTGCAACAGTCCGCCAAGGTCCCGAATTTCTGCATAAGGATATATGCGGGGACTGACCCCGCCCTCCAGTTCGGCCTCTGCAAGTTGAAAGGCCGTGCGCAATTCGACAAGCGTGTCCCCGCCGAACAGCGCCCCGATGAAAAGGCCGTCCGGCTTCAGGGCGCGCCGCAGCTGGGCGAGGGCGCCGGGCATATCGTTTGCAGCGTGCAGGGCAAGGCTGCTGATGATGAGGTCGAGGCTTTGGGGCGCGAAAGGCGCTGCTTCTTCTTCGCCCACGAAATCGCCGGCGTGCGCTGTCGCCTGTCGCGCTGCGTGGACTTGCCCCACCCCGCAAGCCGGCGTCAACGTCTCGACGACGTGAGCCGCGCCGGGGCCGAAGATGACAGCTCTTTGGAACGAGCGGGTTACGGTTTCCAATCGATCCACGATTTCCAATGCGACCCGGCGATGCAGAAAATCATGGGCGGCGAAACGCGGCGCGGCGCGGGCGCGGCGCTGACGAATGTGTTCTGTATCGAATATATGCGGCGTAGAGTCCATGCGACTTACATATATCTTTTTCGGGCGGGTTGGCCGGACTTATCCAATCGGTCGTCGATCTTGCTTGCGAGGCCGTCTGCGCCGGGTCGACGAATAACCTGTTTCCACTTACCCGCCCGGCGCTGTAGCCTTAGGACTATGGTCAAGATTCCCGGACAAGGTCAGTTTCTTTGCGCATTGCAGCGCGCCGGCGGCGCTGTTCTGGATGCGGCTTTGCCGCCGCAATGCCTTGTGACCGGCGCACGGGTGGGCGCGCCGGGGGATATATCGCCCGCGGCGTGGAACGCTTTGCGTTTTATAGATGCGCCGATGTGCAAGATCTGCGGCGTTCCTTTC
Source organism: Pseudomonadota bacterium (assembly GCA_039183635.1). GTDB lineage: Bacteria > Pseudomonadota > Alphaproteobacteria > Caulobacterales > Parvularculaceae > JBCDBL01. The sequence goes on along the minus strand of JBCDBL010000184.1, from coordinate 2,253 downwards.
GCCTACGACCAGGGCGATGGGGCGATATGCGGCGCCTGCGCGGCCGAGCGGCCGGTTTACGAGCGCGCCCGGGCGGCCCTGGCCTATGACGATGCAAGCCGGCGATTGGTGCTCGATCTCAAGCACGGGGACAAGACGGACGGCGCGCCGGCCTTCGGGCGCTGGATGGCCCGTGCAGGCCGTGACCTGCTGGCGGACGCAGATCTGATCGCGCCGACGCCGCTGCATTGGCGACGATTGTTTAAACGAAAGTTCAACCAGGCGGCGCTGCTTGCGGAGGCCGTCGGAAAACACGCTGCGGCGTCCGTTGCGCCGGACCTGTTGCGCCGCCGCCGCGCGACGCGGACCCAGGGCGGCTTGAAGCCCGATGCGCGTCGGCGCAATGTCGCCGGCGCCTTCGATCTCAATCCCGCTTGGGCGGAGCGCGTAAAAGGCGCGCGCATCGTTGTCATCGATGACGTGCAGACCACCGGCGCGACTTTGAACGCATGCGCGCTTGTTTTAAAACGCGCCGGAGCGGCGCAAGTGGATGCGCTTGTCTTCGCCCGGGTTGTGCGCGCTGAAGCGGGCTCTATATAGCTTTTCTAAAGCGCCGCCGCTTCCATTCCGATAAGGCGGCGCGTTAAGTCTTTGTTTTTTAGCGTTTCCGGGCGGCGAACCGCCTACAATCCACCTGGAAACGTTTTGGGTAAAGGAGCGATTATGTCCGTCGTGACGATCTATACGCGCCCGATGTGCGGTTATTGCGCCCGGGCGTTGAAGCTTTTGCGGAAGAAAGAGGTTGATTTCGAGGAGATTGAAGCCGGCTTCGACGCGGAGAAAAAAGCTGAAATGGTTCAAAGATCTGGCGGTCGGACCACCTTTCCGCAAATCTTTGTCGGTGATCGCCACATCGGCGGGTGCGACGAATTGCAGGATCTTGAGTGGGACGGCAAACTTGATCCGCTCCTGGCCGAAGCGGGCGGTCGATGACGGCGTTTAAGGCCGCTTGCGTTCAATTGCGGTCAGGCCTTGATCCTGCGGCCAATGTCGCCGCGGCTTGCGAGCTTATTGAAGAAGCCGCCGCGCAAGGCGCGTCTTTGGTGGCGACGCCGGAAATGACCCATGTCGTCGATCTTCGTCCGCGCCGCCTGTGCGGCGTGATCGCCGAAGAAGACAGGACCGAGGCGCTGACGACCTTCAGGGATCTTGCCGCGCGTCTCAACATCTGGCTTCTTATAGGCTCCCTCGCCGTTAAGTTAGGGGAGCGCCGGGCCGCCAACAGGTCCTTTCTCATAGCGCCTTCCGGCGTTGTTGCGGCCCGCTATGACAAGCTGCACATGTTTGATGTCGACCTTGACGGCGGAGAGAGCTATCGGGAATCCAATGTGTATCAAGCCGGCGCGGCCGCCGTCGTGGCGCATACGCCGTCCTGCGTCCTTGGGCTCAGCATTTGTTACGACGTGCGCTTTCCCCACCTTTATCGCGCCCTCGCCAGGGCCGGCGCGTCCGTTATGGCCGTTCCGGCGGCCTTCACCCGCCAGACCGGCGAGGCCCACTGGCATGTGCTGTTGCGCGCCCGCGCCATTGAGACGGGGTCTTTCGTCATAGCGCCGGCCCAGGGCGGGCGGCATGAGGACGGGCGGGAGACGTTTGGACACAGCCTGATCGTCGATCCGAGGGGCCGCGTCCTTGCTGAAAAAGACGACGATGCGCCTGGCTTTGTGTTGGCCGAGATCCGCCCCGAGGAAGCTGAGGCGGCGCGCCGGCGCATCCCTAATCTGGGTGTTGATACGCCCTTCCAGATCCAGCAGATTGATGCGTCATGATCAAATACGCCCTTAAATGCGATCAAGGCCACGGGTTTGAAGCGTGGTTTCGCAACAGCGACGCCTACGATGTCGAGGCGGACGAAGGCCGGGTCGTCTGCCCCGTCTGCGGCTCCACCGTTGTCAGTAAAGACATCATGGCCCCGGCGGTTGCGCGCTCCGGCGCGTTGTCCAAACATGACCGCGCCGCTTCCATACAAAAAGAAATCGCCAAGGTCGCCCGCAAAGCCCGTGAGCGCATTGAGAAGACCCACGACTATGTGGGCGACAAGTTTCCCGAAGAAGCGCGCCGCATCTATTATGGCGAGACCGATGAGCGCTTGATCTATGGAGAGGCGAAGGGCGAAGACGTCAAGGCTCTTGTGGAGGAGGGCGTTCCTGTCGCCCCGATGCCGGACGTCGGCCCTCCCGCCGAAGGGGCGAAGCCGCCGAAAAAAGTAAATTA
>JBCDBL010000183.1:0-5269 GCA_039183635.1 Pseudomonadota bacterium | reverse complement strand
GCCACATAATCAGCACGCGCGCCGAGCGTCATGCGCAGCCGCGGCGTCCAGTGCATGGTCGTGTCAATGAACGCCGCGCCGCTGGTGATCCCGAGGTTGTCATCGCGAATAAGATCGATGCGCTCACGGGCGTTGGTCTGATACAGGCCGATGTCAAAAATATCGTCATGGCGCCAGTCGCCACCGATGCGGGTTTCAAGTTTCGCGCCTTCGCCTAGTCCGCCGATCTCATGTTCAAATGAATAGGTCGCTGCACCGCCAAACGTCCATCGCCGGTCAAACTGTTCAAACTCATCACCCCGCAGGGGGTCAGACAAAAAATATGTGAAGTTGGAGAACAGCTCAAAGTCATAATATAATGCGTAGACGGATAAATTGAGATCACTGGTTTGAAAGCCGGCTGCAGCGGAGATCCGCGTTGTCTCGCCGCCAAGATCCGGATCAATAAATCCGAGACGTGAAAGGGTGATTTCCTCAAGACCGTTTTCGGTCTCCACTAGAAACCCGTCTTCCACCGCCCGCAAAGGGATCTGATCGGTCGATGTCCACTCCGCCGTATATCCGTTCAATACCAATTGAAAGTGATCGTCGTCTCGCTCGCGGGTGTATTTCGCAAGGGCGGAGAAGCGCTGTAAATCTTCATCAAGCTCCCATGGCCCGTCATAAACCTGGGCCTCGCCGGCGATCAGGACATCGCCGCCAAACGCCGGCGTGGAGGCGCCGCCGACGACCCGAATAAACTCGTTCAACCCGACAGTCGCCTGGGCGAATCCAGTGTCAAACCGATCATAGGTCTTGATGGCGCTGGAGCCGGCGATAGCGAAATCGCCACGATCCGCCGCATAAGCCCCTTTGCGATACGCTACATATTCAACCGTTTCGGGAATGATGAAATTGAGATCGAGATACCCATGTCCATGGCCATGGCTGCGGTGATTGGCGGGGGCGCCGTCAACAAAAGCGGCAAAATCCGTACCGTGATCAAGGTTAAAGCCGCGCAGAAAATACTGGTTTGCCTTGCCGGAGCCAGAATGCTGTGTGGCGATCATACCGGGGATAACTTCCACGAGCTCGCCGGTACGCAAGAGCGGGCGCAAGGAGAGATCGGCATAGCCGACAAGCCCTTCCGACGCCGACGACGCATCTCCGATCAGGTTGACCTGGCGCCCCCAGACAATGATCTCATCACTTTGATGGATTTGCGCGCGCGCACCCTCCAAGCCAAAAGCTGCGACAAGCGCCGGTAGGGCCGCGTGAATACGGAATTTTCGTTTAGCCTCAGCCACCTAAAGCTCGTGTCTTTCCATCATCGCGGACCAGATTTTTTGGGTCAGCGTCGAATGAAACAGACATAGCATTTTGCGGTTAAAAATGTAGCTAACGAAACCGCGTCATTTCATTGCGGTGCGACTATTGGGGAGCCGTTCTCTCAAAATTACGATTTTTGCGAAAACCCGACCCAAGACGAAAGAACACAAATAATTGTGATCACGCCTTCTCAAACGCGACAACGGCGTTTAGCCCGCCAAATGCGAAAGAATTTGAGACGGCCAGATCAATCTCGCGGGACGTCGCCTCATTGGGTGCATAATTGAGGTCGCAATCGGGATCAGGTTCATTGTAATTCATCGTGGGCGGAATAACGCCTTCATTAAGCGCCTTAATCGCCGCGATCGCTTCGACGGCGCCGGCGGCGCCTAATAAATGTCCGTGCATGGATTTTGTTGAGGAGACGATAAGATCGTCAGCGTCGGCGCCGAAAACAGAACGGATCGCTTTGGTTTCCGTCGGGTCGTTCATCAACGTGCCCGTGCCATGAGCGTTGATATAAATCTTTTCGCCCGCCGGCCGGTCGAGCCCTGAGAGCGCCGTCCTCATGGCGCCGGCGGCGCCTTCCACCGCCGGATTAATCATATCCTTGCCGTCGGCATTCATGCCAAAGCCTACCAGCTTTGCGAGGATCGTGGCGCCGCGGGCCTTCGCGCGTGTTTCTTCCTCCAGGACCAGAACGCCCGCGCCCTCTCCAATCACCAGGCCATTGCGGGTTTTTGCGAAAGGCCGACAGGTCTCGTCAGCCAGGATATGCATCGCTTTCCAGGCTTCCAAAGCGCCATAGCAGAGAATTGCCTCCGCCGCGCCGGCCAGCCCTACCTCTGCCGTCCCGGCGCGGATCATATCGGCGCAGACGCCAATGGAGTGCGTCGCCGATGCGCAAGCGCTGGAGATCGCGAACGCCGGACCTTTCAAGCCATACCGGATCGAAGCCTGACTCGCTGGCGCATTCGGAATAATCTTCAACACCGACAAGGGGTGCGGTTTGCGACCCTTAAGGAAAATATTTCCATAGCTCTGATCGAAGGTGTTTTGTCCGCCGATCCCGGTGCCGATGATGGCTGCCGCTTTCGGGGCCAGTGCATCATCCACCTCAAGGCCCGCTTGCGCCACCGCTTCATCCGCGGCGGCGATTGCAAGCTGTGAGAAACGATCCGCCCGGGCGAGTTGTGAGCCGAGCCCTTTCGCGCGCTCTTCGAAATCTTCAACAGCCGCAGTGGGTACTGTGAGAGACAGATCATCGCCCATTTTGTACGTGCGCTGGCTGATTCCCCCGCGACCCGCCGTCAGGCTATCCCAAAAGCTTGCCACGTCGCCGCCATTCGGCGCGACGATTCCCATTCCGGTGACGACGACATTGCGTTCCGACATCTAGTCTTTTGTCTTGATCAGATCTTGCAGCGCATCGATCAAATCGCCCACGCTCTTCATATCGCCAAAGGGATTTTCGTTGGCGTTGAAAGGCACTTCCACATTCAACTTCTCTTCGACTTCGTAAATTATTTCGACAATCGAGAAAGAGTCGATCCCGAGATCAGCGATGGCCGTATCCCGGGTCGGCTCGCCGGTCAGTCCGACGGCGTGCTCTTTGATGATCTCTAAAAGGGTCGGTTCAATTTCGGCCATGGGCGCATCTCCCGGAATATCAGAGCGTCTTATCTGAGCCGCCGGCAAAACGCCAGTCGATAAGGCATAGCCCGCCTAATCTCTAAAGTTCTTATATTGCAAAGGTTGATCGTTTTTCATGGATTTCACAAAGGCGATGACTTCCTGAAGATCGTCCCGCTTCTTGCCGGTGATGCGCAGTTCTTCGCCCTGAATAGCGGCTTGAACTTTGAACTTCTCTCCCTTGATCGCTTTGACGATCTTTTTGGCCAGTTCTTTTTCCAGCCCCTGTTTGAGGGTGACGTGTTGGCGGACGGACTGGCCCGCTGCGGGCTCTTCCTTGCCGTAGTCGAGCGAACCCGGCTCGATCCCACGCTTTTGCATATTGCCCTGCAGGATTTCATGCATCTGGCGGAGTTTCATATCATCATCCGCGAAGATCGTAATGACGCCATCCTTCATCTCGATTGTCGATTTCGATCCCTTAAAGTCATACCGCGTCGTGATCTCCCGCGTTACATTCTGAACGGCATTGTCGGCCTCGGCGAGGTCGACCTCAGAAACAATGTCGAATGAGGGCATGGGTTAGGTCTCCTTCTCGAAAGGTTGTGCGGGCGCATAGGCGGCGACAAATTCCTGCGGCATGCGAACAGGTTTGCCTGTTTTCATATCCATAGACACAAAAGTTGTTCGTCCCCGGAACACAAGCGCGCCGTCGCCAGCGCGCCGCATCTCGTAACAGCGCTGCATCCGCAAACGACCATCCATCTCGCCGATCCATGTGGCTACAGCAATCTCGTCGTCGATAAAAGTCGGCGCCAGATAATCGAATTCGTGTCTCCAAACGACACAACCGACGCCGAGACGCTCATAATCCGCAAACGCTAGACCCAGCGCATTGGTGTGCGCCCAGGCCGCGTCCATCGCCCATTGGCCGTAGCGAAGATTATTGACGTGGCCGAACTCGTCCGTGTCGCTTTTCTCAACCGTGTGACGTTGGACAAAAGGCGCCTGCACTGGCCAGGCGAACGGGTCAGACATGAAAAAATTTGCGCCCCTCTGTTTCACTTAACGACGTCATAGCGTCGATCGACAAAAAAAGCGTCAGACGGTCTATAAGCCGGGTTCTGTGTCCCGGGCGCCCCGAAGGGACCCGAGCGATGGCCATTCATCTGGGCGACCGCGTCGCCGCGGCGCTCTAGCAACCAACCCGGACAGCTCAGCGCGAAGACCCGCCTGCAAATGCGCGCTGTCCCTATTCGGTTTTGCTCCCGGCGGGGCTTGCCATGCCCGGCGACGTCGCCGCCCCGGCGGTGCGCTCTTACCGCACCTTTTCACCCTTACCTTAACCGACTTACGCTGCGCGAAAATCGCTAAGGCGGTCTGTTTTCTGTGGCGCTTTCCCTCAAGACCCAAAGGCCCCGGCCGGGCGTTACCCGGCGCCGCGTCTCCATGGAGCCCGGACTTTCCTCCCAACCGTTAGCGCAAAGGGCAAAAAGATTGGGCGACCATCCGACCGCCTGACCGGCGGAGATGTGCGGCGAGCGCTCGTGATCGTCAAGGCGCAACGCCAGATTTTTTGTATCTCAGCTCAAGTGACCCGTGACCGAATTTTTTTGCAAACCGTGTGATCTTTATCACTGAAATTTGATGGGTTCATTCCCATATACCCGATGTCGGAAGGCAATAGCGCTGAACCGATCACGGAGAGGAAAATGACCAGTATTTCTAACTTTTTGCGCGTATTTATGATCATCGTGCCGATGACCATTATTGGCGCGGCTTGGTTGGTCTACATGGCGGCGTAATTCGCCAACGCTCCGCTCACCCCGCCGGCTTTCTGGCGATCCAGTCCATCGCGCCGGCAACTTTGGCGTCATCAAATATAGGCTGCTCAATTGCGCGCCCGGTCATCTTTTTGAGCATATCCCGGGCGCCGCGCGCTCCGCGATAATAGGTGTTCAACAAACCGCCGACAAAACGGACCGGTCGCGTCGGGGTTCCCAGCATGGCGAACAGGGCGGTGAAACCGTCCCAGCCCGGCCAGATATATTGAATTTCAAAACCGGCCTGGGTCAACGTTTCCATTACGCCCAGCGGCGACAGGTGAAAAAAACTGTCATCGTGCCACGGTTCAATGAACGAGCCGCTGCCCATGAACACACCGCCAGGTTTCAAAATACGAGAGACTTCCTGAACGGCGAGCGCAGGACACGCCAGATGCTCCATCACAGCCGAGGCATAGACAACATCAAACCGTTCATCCCGGAACGCCAAAAAATGTGCGTCGCTTAACAAATCCGGCCCGCCATGCGCTTGCAGCAATTCAGGG
>JBCDBL010000182.1:0-5347 GCA_039183635.1 Pseudomonadota bacterium | reverse complement strand
TTAAGCCGGAAACCGGCTTAAAGCCCATGTAGGCCAGTCTTTTCCTGGGGATGAGGCCGTCAAGGGCGGCGAAGCCGCCGCGGAGCGGTTTCACCCTTGACGGCCTCATACCCAGGAAACACGAAGAACACAGGATGAACCTGTTGAGACTCTACACTTAGAGCGTGTCGCCTCAACCCGGGCGGATTATAAGCGAACAGCATTCAACTTCTTTTGGAAGCGCTTTAAGCGATGCAGATGTCCTTTGCGTGTTTATTGGCGACCAAACAGCTGCCGCAGGCCTTCTTCGACAAGCGCCTCGCCGGGCGATTTTTCACCGTCCTCTCGTTCTTCATCACCGCCAAAGGCTTTGTTCAGGCGATCTGTGAGGACATCTCTCGCCTTGTCCTTGGCTGCGGTTTCGAGATCGAGTGCGACATTAATTTTGTTGAAGTTCCCTGTGATTTTCAAAGGCGCCCCAATGCCCGAGGCGTCAGCCGCACCGCCCTGTCCCTGTGCTGACGAGACAAGCCGCGGCGTCAACCTGAGATCGAGGGTTTGTTCCGGTAGATTGACTGCGCCGCCTCCAGTCAGACGCAAATACGGGTTCAAAAGCTTTATGTTCTCCGCATTGAGGGCGCCTTGAGAGATGCTGAAAACCGCGCCGAATTCTGCAAAATCGGTCTGCTGAGGGTTTGACGGGGCTGTTTCCTCCGCATTGGTCTGGGGCTGCGTGTCAGTGTCTTCAGCTTGTCTTGAGGCGCGAAACGCCTGGAGCGCCCGCGCGGCTTGGGCGAGGTTGACGCCAACGATGGCGCCGTCGACAACAGAAAACGAGCCGCCGCCGGCGAGGCTTTTTACAATCGCGTCCTGCGACGCGCCGTTGGCGGAAACATCGAAGGAAAGGGCGCCGGTGCCGGTAAGGCTCTCAATGCCTGCTGCGTCTTTTAGGAAGGCGAGGGCGGCCAGGCTCTTCAGGTCAAACTGCGCCGCGTAGCTCGGCCGGGCGCCGCGGGCGTTCACAATGAACCGGCCTGCGCCTGCCCCGTCGTACAGCGCCAGGCTTTTAAGGTCTGCAACCAGGCGGCCGTTGTCCACAGACAGGGCGAGGGCGCTTTGGTCGATTTTAAGGCCGTCCACCAATATGGCGTCGGTTTTGATCTCAACAGTGGCGTCCGCGGATTTCAAACCGGATAAATCAATCTGCTCTTTGCTCCAGGCCGGGAAGGCTTTTGCTGCGCCTTCGCCCTCGACCTTCGGCGCCTCCGGCAGATAGGGACGCAGATCAAGCCTCCCCACCGAAAGGTCGGCGACAAGGGCGGGGCGCACGCCGGCCCAATTGACGCTGAGCGCGCCTTCGCCGGCGATGGCGTCGAACAGGACTTTGGCGTTGTCGAACGCAAAAGATGTTTCGTTTCCTTGCATATCGCCGGACAGCTCTAACCGTTCAAAACCTTCATCCGTAGGCGCGTCTATATCGAACCATTCCATCAAGCTGCGGACGGAAGGCGCGACGACCGAGACGTCGCCGGCGTAGGACAGGGTCTCGCCGGCGTTCGTCGCCGCTGCTATAGAGATATCGGCGTCGTCGATTTTTGCTTTTACCTCGATCTCGGCCCGTTCGCCGTTCTGAAGATTGCGCAGGCTGTCGACCGTTGCGTCAAGGCGGACGGGACGGCCGTTCAATTGAAGTCCGCCCTTAACGACCAGGGGCGCAGACAGGCTATCGAGCCCAATGTCGAGATTGACGGCGCGCATTTCATAGGCCGTGCCGGCTTCGCCATCGATGAACGTCGCTTCGCCGTCAACAATGGCGACGTCGCCAAGTCTGAGGTCCTTTATATCTCCGCCTCCGGAGGACGTACCGGCTGGCGCAGATGGTTCGGAAGCGCCGCCAAGCTCCCAGTTGACCCGTCCGTCTGCTGTTTTTTCCAGGTTTATGACGGGGCGCTTCAGAACGAATCTGTCAACCTCCACCGCACCTCCCAGTAATGGAAGCAGTCCGACCCCGATTGCGGCTTCTTCAACGGACGCGAAGGCGTCTGCCTGCATGCCCTCGGCATTGGCGACGACGAGGTCGTTCACTTTGAACTGCACCCGCGGCAGGACCGAAAGACTGATGTCGTCCCCGATGACGACGGTCCGGCCGATGGCCTTGCTCGCCTCCGCTTCGATCGTTGGCTTGAAGGTCGACACGGGGATCAGCATGGGCGCGACCAAAGCTGCAACAACGATAAGGCCTGCAAGGCCGGCTATTCCGATTAGAATTTTACGGGCCATAACGCTCTCTCCATTTCACCTGTCGCGGGTGTTTTATCGTCTTTGGCGGCGGCGGCAAAGCGACGAAATCATGACGATTTGGAGAGGGGGGCCGTGGGCGCTCGGAGCGCCGGGCGCATAATCGGCGGCGTCGTCCGTAGGCCTTCTAGGGCTTGTTGAGATTCAGAGTTGTTCCGTCATCCCGGACGTTACACGCGCCCAAAACCCATAGGTTTTGGTGTGCGCGTGTTAGCGCCGGGATCTGTCTCCACGTGCCTGAAATCTGTTGCACCAGATCCCGGATCGCTCGATTTTCTAACCAAGTCAAAGACTTGGAGAAAACCGGCGTCCGGGATGACCGGATATATTTATGAATCTCAACAAGCCCTAGAGCACGTCCCTATGAATCTGATTAAACGAGACGTGCTCTAGAGATTCGGCGCGGTTCATTTCTCTCAACCGCATAAAGCCATTGCGTTGCCAAGGCGAGTTTTCGCTTGGTTTTTATTTTGCACCAAACTCTTTGCGAAACCTCACACCATAACGCTGAGGTTGGGTGACAACGGATGATCCGGTTAAACCAAGCGGATTGATATCCTGGCCTGTTATGTAAGCGTCATTCTCGGCATTCTCTACATATGCTTCCAGGCGCCAACTGTCAGGATCGGTAATCCCTACACGCACATCAATACGATCATAAGAATCATAGAACAAAGGATCCTCCCCCAACGGCGCGAGTTCGTCGATCATCTCACCCTTGTATATGTATGACATGCGAAGGAAACCCTCAAGCTGGCCTGTCACCGGCCGTTGATAGTCCGCCGTTAACGACGCCGTCCACTCTGGCGCCAACGGAAGCGGCAGACCAATCCGTTCGTCACCAGGATTACCGTCAATATCCGTAAACTCTGAATTGGTGTACCCGGCGCCGGCAAAAATGTTCAGGTGATCGATGAGCGCTATTTGCGCATCCAATTCCATTCCCCAAATTTCGGCTTCACCCGCATTGTCCGTAGAGCCGGAGATCGCACCCGCTTCCCGGAAAAAAATCTGAACGTCCTGCCAGTCCATAAAATATGCGGCAAAGTTGAGGTTGACGCGCCGATCAAAAAGGAAAGCCTTTGCTCCCAACTCATAGTTGGTCATCTTTTCACTGCCGAAAGAAACCTGCTCTCCGTTAACGGACTGGAAACCGCCAGCCCGATACCCGGTCGAGACAGTCGCATAAGTGTTTACGTCATCTGTCAGCTCATGCACCAGGCTAACACGCCATGTGACATCACTATCATCCGTGTCACCCTGAATATCATCGGAGGGGAATCCAAATCGGTTAAAACGTTGCGTTGTTTGACGTTCAATCGCGTCGTAACTGTATCTTACGCCCGCAAGAACATTCAAGCGATCCGTAAACTCAAAATCGCCATCGGCAAAAACGGCAAAGCCCGTCTGCTCGCCCTCTGAGGCGCTGGACAGAAAAGGAGCGCCCTCAACCAGAAACGGCAAGAGAAGAGACGCCTGCGACCCAAATAAAAACCCACTAGGCGGACTATCGCTTTCTTCATAGCTGCCGTAAAGGCCGCCAATCCAATCAAAGCGATTATCGCCATTGGACTGTAGACGCAGCTCCGTACTCGCAAAACGGTTTTCACTACTTATGTCCGCCGAGGCGATATCGAATTGAGAATTGTCGATATCAGAAACATAATTCCGGGAATTCTGGATAAACCCATTTACCCAGACCAACGTGGCGGGGCCGAAATCGTAATCAGCCCTGCCGATGGCGATCACATTTTCAATCTCACCCGACGTCGGCGAGTTCAAATTGACGAACTTTGCATTGTCAGGGAAAAACACGCCGGGAGAAAACGGCTGCGCGACCCCGAGCGCCAACGATACGCCATTGGCGAAAACATCAGCCCCCTCCCGTAAAACGCCGTCGTACAACGCGTTGGCCAAGCCAAATTCCCGCCTCTCGTAAGATATCGATCCCTTCAAGGATAACCGGTCTGTGGGCGTGGAGGCGATTGCGAGTCGCACTCCTAATTCATCGCGATCATTCGAGCCCCCGGAGGCGCCAATGTTCTTAATAAAACCATCGGTACGGTCATAAAACCCCGACAAAAGGACAGCGGTATTGTCCGATAGCGGCGCATTGAAAGAACCCCGCACTTCATAACCGCCAAAATTCTCAAGACCTAGCTCCAACAATCCGCCATACCCGTCCGTGGCGGGGGTTTTTGACGTAATATTTACAGCGCCAGCGACAACGTTTCGCCCAAACGCCGTACCTTGAGGCCCGCGTAAAACTTCCAGCCGCTCCACATCCAATAGACGGGTCGTTGTCCCCAGACTCGTCCCACCGGTTATTTCAAATCCGTCAACGTATAATCCAAAAGTGTTTTGGGTTCCACCAAGCGCGCCAACACCGCGAAACCGAATGTCAGATGCGTCAACGGCAGATTCATCTGCGGAAATTGAAGGCGTAAACAGTGCATACTCTTCGATGTTGTCGAGCGACGACTTTTCGATGAATTGCCCCGTCAGCACTGTCATCGATATGGGTACATCCTGTATGGACTGCTCTCTCTTTTGCGCCGTTACCACAATCACCGACAAGATGCCGTCTGCTTCGGCCACGCCCTCTTGCGCATGTGCAGCAGCATTCATCATAAACGAGAGACTGACACCGCCTAACAGTATTTTACGAGTAAGGTTTTTCATGTTTCTCCCCAGAGTTTTCTTCATACAAACGCTTCCGCATAACGATTGGAGCGCCTCACATTTAATTAATGCAACATTATATAATATTATTGCGACAAAAAGTTTTATTTCCGCTTTTTAGCGGCTTAAAAGCCCTCAATACGCAGATTTTCTTATTATGATGCATTTTGGGCACGTTAATACGATTTAATGCTGCAATCCTATCAAGTTGAACAGGAACATCCCCGGCCATGCCGCAACGCCCGCAAGAGCCAATAAACTCAAATGCGATTTTATAACGAACGCCTGCGCGCCAGAGCCAAACAGACTGCGCGCCCAAGCCCATATAGCGCTTCCAACAACACACACCCCAAGTAAAAAGTGAATATTGAGCAGTAGGACAATGATA
>JBCDBL010000181.1:0-5441 GCA_039183635.1 Pseudomonadota bacterium | reverse complement strand
TTGCTCACGACGCTGTGCGGTCACAACAATAACGTCGCCTGACTCCTGTGCGTCTGCAGCGGCGCCTGACTGAGCCAGAGCGCCACCGGCGTTGCACGCCGCCGTCATTACGAGCGCGAGTGCTGAAGTCCTTAAAAGCATATTTACCCCTCCTTTTGGTATAAAAGCTATATTTTCTGCTATAAAAGCATCAGCTTCGATATATTTACTCAGCTGAAGCGGCGCATTGCGAAGTACTTTGCGAGCACGCTTCGGCCCATTACATGTCACCGCATTTTTTGAGAAAATTCCAAACGAAAGACTTTACTAAAACGGAGGATTCCCATACTGACCTCCGCCTCTTTACCTTAAATATTCTTAAAATCCTTACATTTCAGCGAAATCTGTATGAGATGGAATCTTAACCCATTCCACCCAAGTGGGTTCTCTCCCGTGCCTAATCTAGTTTAAGCTGTAGTGTTTGTGCATTCGCAATAAAACTGAACTGTTAACTCACTTCGCCGGGCGCGGGGCCCACGGGGGCATCATGGCCTTGCCGCCCAGGCGCAGGTTTTCGGCATAACGAATATTATGAGATCACTTAAAAGATGTGCGCGTCTGATATTCGTCTAAACATAGATCAATTCATCATGTATCTGGATGTCGTTGCTTTAATTGGTTTTGTCTGGCGCTTTTGAATAATAATATTCGTATCGAATAGCTAATTTAAGGTGTTAGCAGAACAGTTTGTATGTCTTATTAATAATGTATACTGATGTATATCGCACTATCTCAAATCTGCGTGCATCTGCTTTAAGACGTTGATGAAAAGAAAAAAGAGGTGTGGCTGGCGCGCTGTAGCCTCCGTTTCAAACACCCATCGCAAGAAGCCATAAGTCGCCTTGTCGCCCCATATCAGCAAAGGCGCGCCTTAGTGGAACATTTTTACAAGAAAAACACCGTATGCTTCTTAATAAGAGGTGGTCGCGAAGGGAAGAAGCGAAACCTCACGGGCTCCCCGTAGGCATCCATGGCGCTCACTGAAGCCCAGGACAAGCGACGCTGCACTCAAAACCGTCAAGATATACGGTTATTGAAGATGTCCAGTATTATCGTAGTGAAAAAAACCAACGGCTTTTGCAGAGCAGAGCTTAACTTTCTCATTCATCATCAGCAGCGCTAGTTTCAACAGCGCTGTTTCTCAAAATTGCGCTCGGCGGATAGCCATAACATCTTCTAAAGGCGCGAGAAAAAGCAGCATTGCTGCCGTATCCGACTTTATACGCAACCTGTGAGACATTCATGCGCCCTTCTCCTAAGAGTCGTTTCGCCTCCTCCATGCGATCCATATTAAACAATGCGAAAGCTGTTGTATTGAATACAAAGCGGAATCCTTGCTTCAACTTAAATTCATTCAGCCCAACCATGCGCGATAATTGCGATAAAGTCGGCGGGGACACGCGGTCCGCCAACAAAATGTCACGGGCTTCACGGACGCGCTCCACGTCCGAAAGGCTGAGCATCATCGCTTGCTTGCTTGGCTCCTCGGTTTGTAAATCAGCCAAACCGAGGGCTAACAACTCTAACGCCTTTCCATGATAAAACGTCTCACGCAAGAGACCGGTCAGCGTACACCCCATAATCTGCTCAGCAATAACGCGAAGCGCAGGCTGCAATCGACGCTGATCAGTATAATATCCGCCTTCCTTGGAATTTATTGCAGAGAGCAAAAGATCAGGCACAACGCCAGATTCTATCCCGAGGCGCTTTTCGACATATTCCAGAGAAAGCAGAATTTGCGCGCTTCGCAAATGCGTCCCTGCGGGATATGACAAATGAACAGATTCCGGACCTGTCCAAAAGAATACCCTCAACTGACTGCTGTCGCCAACTAGATCGGGCAACACATCAGCCTGCCCTTCAAAGTGGCCATCCAGCATGCACGATAGACCCACCGTATCTATCGGCGCCTCAAGGGCGGTATCCTCTTCGAATTGAATATCAAGGATGCGCAGCATAAGGCCATCTTCAACGTTGATATCATCAAAACGATCTGTGTCGCAGTAGTCTGAGGCTCCACTTAGAGTTATTTGATCGGGCGTTTCCATACTGTCGCCTAGCATGGATCAATTTCACTTGCGATTTCAAGGGTTTTCGTTTCCAAACGGGTTGCGCGGGGCCCGTGTTTCGCCATGCCTTTACCCGCTATAAAGCCCCGGTTCATCACATAAGCAAAGCTAAGCCGCAGTTTTGGATTGGCGAAACCCATGGCGCCGCCGTTCCCGGGATGCCCAAATTCCCCTTTTCCACTGGGCGATAGGCACGGTAAATCCTGCATGAAGCCAAGACCGTAGCGGCGGCGGCCGCTGGTGGTGAGTTCGGTTTCGCGCCAGCAATTCTCCTGCATGCGCGCAACCGTCATCTCGGATATAAGACGCTTGTCATACACAGTGCATCGCCACCCGCGAGGATGGCGTACAACTTGGCTAACCCCTTTGCGGCCGTGAAGAAGGTCGCTGGATTTTCAAAACGCCTCCATGCGCCGCGAGGCGGATCGTAATAAACAAAAAGCGGGCCGCCGATTTTGGGTCGCCGGTTGTCCCCTTTGACCATCGCCTCTACGGCAGGGGCAAGCGTATGTATTTGATCAGGTGTTGGGAAGAGGGGCGGTGCAAAATACAACGTGCGGCCATCGAACCGATCTCGCCAGCCAAGCTCATAATTTATATCAAAGGTTTCAAAATTTTCCGTACAAATATCTTATTATTTTAAACCCGTCTAACAACGCATAATTTCACTGGCCGGATATCCGTATGTATGGCCGTGATATGCCGGAGACCTCCCGGGGTCAATTGCAAGTTCATGGTCTTCGATCGCCTTAATAGTGACGGCCCGGTTATAGCCGCACCTTACAGGCGCATTCGGCAAGGCTGGAAAATCCGCCTGAGGCGTGAGGGGGTTCCGGATAGTGATCGTCGTTTTTATATATAACGATAGAAGCGCGAAGCTCTCCATCCTCTTCAAAGTTCATCTTGAAGGCCGCCTTGGGAGCTTCAAATTCTACAGTTTAAAAACTGCTAAAATCGTCAACGCCGTCTATCATAGCGCTCCTAAAATACATGCGTTTAAGATCTATTCTGACCTAAAATGAAAGTTATGCATTTTATTTCACTCTGTACCCGAATATTAGTGATCATGTCAGCTAAATTGATGCGCTCCTGGAGCCAAAACAAAAGCAGCAATTCCCATATGGAGGCGTTATTCTCCGCTTTGGCAAAGCTCATAGGGGGGGGTATATGTTAATGCTTACAAGCGCGGGCACAGAAAAAATTATTAAAATCAATGATCTAGCGCCTTCGCGCCAAATGGTGCAGAGCAGAATTTCGGTATAAAGATAAGTGAGTAGGAATAAGTTTGTGCTTTCGCAAATAAAAACAGTCTTAACCATAATACTTGTCGTTCTTATTGGCGTAAAGTCACCTGCGGCAAGCGAACAGGCGCCCGCCACATACATTCATGCTGGCGTGCTGATTGATGTAAAGGCGCAAGAGGCCAAATCCGATCAAACAATCGTTGTTTCTGGCGGTATGATCGTAGATGTTGCCGATGGCTTTATTAAAGCGCCCGAGGGGTCAAAAACAATCAACCTTAAAGACGCAACAGTGCTCCCGGGTCTGATCGACGCCCACGTTCACCTTTTGATTAGTATTGGGCCGGATACGCAACTTAAATTTCTGACCCAAAACGACTCCGAAGCAACGTTAGACGGGGTTGTGAATGCTCACGCTACTTTAATGGCTGGATTTACAACAGTCCAAGACCTCGGCGGCCGCAGCGAAGCCATTTTTGCATTGCGCGACGCGATTGCAAAGGGGCAAGTCCCCGGACCACGTGTACTTGCATCTGGGGATATAATTTCCCCCAATGCGAGCGAAACAATGATCTCCTGTAGCGGCGTAGATGAATGCAGGCGTGTCACGCGTGCTCATATCATCGCGGGGGCGGACGTGATTAAATCCCAAGTAACCGGTGACTCCGTTCTCAGTATAGGAGCTCCTCCCGCTCGCTTCACGGCTGAAGAGCTCCGCGCCATCGTGGAAACAGCGCAAAGCATGGGGCGCAAGACTGTCATACATGCTCATGGTACAGACAGCATAAATTTCGCCCTTCGTCAGAAGGTGCATTCTATCGAGCATGGCACCTATATCAATAATGAATCCGTGCGTTTATTTCGAAAAACCGGCGCGGTGTTGGTGCCGACTCTTTTGGCTGGACAGGTGGTGGAAGGGTTTGCCGCTAACCCAATGGCGCCGCCAGCCTACCGAAGCGAAGCGTCGCAATTTACATCGCGAATGATCGCTGCAACTGCGCGCGCTCACAAAGGCGGTGTCAAAATTGCTTTTGGTTCTGATGCTGGCGCACCGCCCCATGGTTTGAATGCACAAGAATTTTCGCTAATGGTAAAAGCGGGCTTAACCCCAATGGAAGCGTTACGATCTGCAACAATTATCGCCGCAGAACATTTGGGCGTGGAGAATACGACAGGCGTCATCGAACAAGGCAAGGCAGCTGACATTATAGCCGTTCGCAACAGAAACCCTCTTGAAGATGTATCCGTTTTAGAGGCCATCGACTTTGTTATGAAGAACGGAGTCGTTTACAAAGGGGGCGACGAATAAGGTTTAATATTGCCACGAAAATTCTTTATACATCGCTGGTCTCATGCGTTTCTGGTCTCATGCGTTGGAGTGTGCATCTAGTATCTCTGCAAGTTGCCGCGTCCGTTCACGCAGAACCAGACAAGCCTCGGGGAGGCCCCTATCTCCTCATGCAGGCGCATAATTCTCACTTAATAAAGTGGCCCAAAGGGTGGTCGAGAGCACGCCCGTGTGAATCCAATTAAATGAGACGTGCTTTAGGCCCATAACGGTATGCGTGATGGTGCAAGGTCTTTCAGTGTAATTCTGTTTCCCGCGTGTCCGCCGAAATTGCTTTTCATGTAACGGCTTAGTAGCTTGTGCCGTTGCAGGACGCCAAACCTTGAACCTAAAACTGAGCATGCAGTAAGAAGGCTTTTATGTTTCACATCGAAAAACCATACCTTTTGTTCCTGGGCGACGCGAAGGATGATCTTGCGGCGAAAACAGCCGCGGCGTTCTTGATTGGCGTGCGGATGCGTGCGTGGCGCAGTTGAGCCTTGAGGGGTGCAATGCAGATCTTGGTCTGAGGGAAATGACCGTTGAGCAGGCCTATGACGCAGGGGCGCGGACCCTTGTGGTCGGCGTCGCCAATCGCGGCGGCGTCGTCAGCGAAGCATGGATCGGCGTTCTGCAGGATGCGCTGAACCTCGGCATGGATCTCGCTGCTGGTCTGCACAACAAGCTCGCAGATATTGAGGTTTTGAGACAAACCGCGGAAGAAAAAGGGCGCCGTATTTTTGATGTGCGTCACCCCTATGGCGA
>JBCDBL010000180.1:0-5466 GCA_039183635.1 Pseudomonadota bacterium | reverse complement strand
CGTGAGACGACCTTCGTGTGATCCGCATCGCCTGCAACGCGTCCTAGCGCGTGTCGCGCAAAAGTGGATACCGGTTTTGCGTAAAAGACACGCGTAAACAAAGACCTAGAGCACGTCATATGAATCCAATTAAATGAGACGTGCTCTAGAGGCGGATCAACGGTTCCGGGACGGGTTTACAATACCGGCCCCAACAGCCATGTCTTTACGACGCTTCGACCCGTTAAAAAGGATACGCGCCATGACCGCCGCCGCGCAGGACCCAAAAACCGTTTATCTGAAAGACTACAGGACGCCGGATTACGCTGTCGACGCCGTATCTCTCGATTTCGATCTGGATACAGAACGCACCAGGGTGCGAACACGGCTGCAGATACGCCGAACGCCAAACGCCGCGACGGATGCGCCATTAGTTCTGAATGGGGAAGAGATTGAACTTGCCCGCGTCAACGTCGATGGAAAGCGTCTGCAGGAAACCGCATACGTCGTTGACGGCAAAACGCTGACCCTGCCTTCACTCCCGGAGCATTTCGTGTTGGAGATCGAAAACTATTGCGCGCCGGCGAAAAACACAGCCCTGTCAGGGTTATACGCATCGAGCGATATGCTGTGCACCCAGTGCGAAGCCGAAGGTTTTCGGCGCATCACATATTTTCCGGACAGACCCGACATCCTCGCAAAATACTCGGTGCGCATGACGGCCAATAAAAACAAGTTCCCCGTGCTGCTATCGAACGGCAATCCCGTCGGCGCGGGTGAAACCGGAGATGGGCGTCATTGGGCGGCGTGGGAAGATCCGCATCCAAAGCCTTCTTACCTCTTCGCCCTCGTCGCCGGCGACCTCGCCCGGGTCGAGGATAATTTCACCACCATGTCAGGCCGAAACGTTGCGCTACATATATACGTTCAGTATAAGGATATAAAAAAATGCGATTACGCCCTTGACGCCCTTAAGCGCGCCATGCGTTGGGACGAAGAGGTTTATGGCCGCGAGTATGATCTTGACGTGTTTCAAATCGTCGCTGTCGACCATTTTAATATGGGGGCCATGGAGAACAAGGGGCTTAACATTTTCAACGCCGCCTATGTTTTGGCGAGCCCGGAAACAGCCACCGATACGGACTATGAATATATCGAAAGCATCGTCGCGCATGAGTATTTCCACAACTGGAGCGGCAACCGCGTCACGTGTCGCGATTGGTTTCAGCTTTGCCTGAAAGAAGGTTTCACGGTGTTCCGGGACCAGCAGTTCTCCGCGGACATGCGCTCCGGCCCGGTGCAGCGCATTAAAGACGTCAAGGCCCTGCGCGCACGCCAGTTTCCCGAAGACGCCGGCCCCCTCGCCCATCCGGTCCGTCCAGAAAGTTTCATTACGATCGATAATTTCTATACCGCGACGGTCTATGAAAAAGGCGCGGAACTGGTGCGAATGATGTGCACACTGATCGGACCTGAAGCTTTCCGCGCCGCGACGGACCTTTACTTTGACCGCCATGACGGGGAGGCCGCAACCGTTGAGGACTTCGTCGCCGCGATGGAGGCGGCCAGCGGGAAGGACCTCACGCAATTCCGTCTCTGGTACGTCCAGGCCGGCACGCCGGTCGCACGCCTTGAGGACGATTACGACGCCAAAAAAGGCGTCTATACGCTGACGGTGACGCAATCAACGCCGCCGACACCGAAACAGGCCGACAAAAAACCGCTCCACATGCCTTTGCGCGCCGCCCTTGTTTTTGAGACCGGCGCGCCGGGGCGGGAGCATATGCTCGAACTCACCTCGCCATCGGAAACATTCACGTTCGAAAACGTCCCTGCGCGACCGGTTCTGTCGGCGTTTCGGTCCCTGTCCGCCCCCGTTGTCGTGAAGCGCGACCTTCCCCTTGCGGACCGGTTGTTGCTGATGCGGCGCGACGACGATCTTTACAATCGTTGGGAGACCGCGCACCGTCTGCTTCTCGATGTTGTGCTCACCTTCGCCGGCGACGCCCGCCTCGACAAGGCCGAGCAGGCGCTGTCCGCCTACGCAGACGCTTTGGGGGATCTTTTAGAAAACGAAACCGACGACGCTTTCGCTGCGGAGGCCCTAAAAACACCGTCACAGAACGATGTCGCACAGGAGATGGAGATTATCGATCCCGCTGCAATCGCTGCGGCGCTTGCGAAAACCGAGCGCGGGCTCGCCGACCGCCTCGCCGAACCGCTGACCGCGCTCGGCGCACGTCTTTGCGACACCTCCCCGTATAGGCCGGACGCCGCATCGGCCGGCCGCCGCGCCATGAAGAACGCCGCCTTAAAATTGCGCCTCTCCGGCGCCGATCCGGACGCCGGGGCCACCGCGCTCGCCCAATTCCGCGACGCCGACAACATGACGGACGCCGCCGGCGCGGTCTCAGCGCTCGCTCTGTCGGACCGGCCGGAGCGCGCCGCGGCGCTATCGGAATTTTATGACGCCTGGCGCGGGGAGCCATTGGTGGTCAACAAATGGCTCTCCTGGCAGGCCATGGCGCCGCGCGCCGATACGTTCCAAACGGTGCAGGACCTTCTCACCCATGACGCGTTCGCCATGAACAATCCCAACAAGGTCA
The DNA here is from genome assembly GCA_039183635.1 of Pseudomonadota bacterium. GTDB lineage: Bacteria > Pseudomonadota > Alphaproteobacteria > Caulobacterales > Parvularculaceae > JBCDBL01. The sequence goes on along the minus strand of JBCDBL010000180.1, from coordinate 2,881 downwards.
GAGCCCTGATCGGCGCATTCGCAATGCACAATCTTAGCGCCTTCCATTGCGCCGACGGCGCCGCCTATGTCTTTTTCGCCGATCAGGTCCTGAAACTTGACAAAATGAACCCGCAGCTCGCCGCTCGCCTTGTCGGCGCATTAGAGAATTGGCGGCGTTTTGATTCGCAGCGACAAGTCAAGACAAAAGCGGAGCTGAAGCGTATTCTGCAAACGGACGGCCTGTCGGAAAATCTCTTTGAAATGGCCAACCGTCTTTTAGAAGGCGCATAACGTTTCGAGTCGCGCCAAACCGCGTCCAAAAGGTTAACAGAAGATTAACATTTTCATACCGGCGATCATTTGAGGCGTGACATCAACAGCGGATTAAGATTACGTTGGTTGTGAGGGGCAAGAGTGATTCGCGCCTTGAGATGAGTCTCCACACGCCGTAAACGGCTTAACAGCATGTCCGCCGGGGAAACGACGCACACGCCCATGTCGTCGGTAAGAACAAACATATTAAAATCCTCCGCACGCGCGGCCGATGCATTGCGCAAAAACGGACCGATCGGGCTGGCCTGCGCGATGCTGTTCTTTTTGCTCTGCTTGGCCGGCGTTTTCGCCGCCAAAGCAGCTGCAGACCGCACGCGCGCTGTCAAACAAGGGGAAGTGATGGCGCGCCTCGCCGCGATTGACGTCGTCGCAAGCCTCGAAGGTCCCGCCAGCGCTGAAAGCATGGAGAGTGCGTACAACGCCCTCGACCTTGACGGGCCCGTTGTTATAGCTGCGGCCACAGATTACGGACGATTGATCGCCGCGGCGGGAGATGCGCCTCTTGTAGAGACGCTGACAGCCAGCCTGACGGCGCTTAATCTTAAAGAACGCGGAGAAGCGGACTTGCGCGCCCGGGGGCGACGACTGATTGTCGCCTGGGAAGAAGCCCGGTTCGGCGATCGCATCATTGTCGCCGCGCCGGCGGCGGAACTGGGCGGCGGGGCGATGACCGCCGGATATGGCCTTATTTTTATCTCCATTTCTCTTGTTATGAGCGGCATGCTCATGGGCGTGTTTCGTATGGGCAAAGCGATCATCTCCCTTGAGGCGCAATCCGATGAAAACCTGGAAGCCGAGCGCGCCCTGGCCAGCGCTTCCGGCGGCGCCTGGCGATACGATCCGGACAGCCGCTTGCTGCATGTTGCGCCCTCCATTTTCAAGACGCTGGGTCAACCGCCATCCCCTTATGGCTTGACGGTCAGCGAGCTGACGGCGCTCGTTCACCCAAAAGATATCCGCACGGCCCTGACCCTCGCCCACGGCCGGCCTGCCGGTAAAATCAATACGCGATTTCGCCTTAAGCGCGGCGACGGCGCATGGGCCTGGTTTAAAGCCAGGGGCGCCGACGAGGGAGCACGCAAGGACGGCGCACCGGGACGCCGGGGCGTGTTGACGCCGGCCGCCGCGCCGACGCCGCTTCGTGCAGCCGAACACGCCCACACCGCCGCGGGCGAGGCCGACAATGCTCTTAGAACGGCGATTGAAAGCGCCTCGGACGCCTTTGTGCTTTGGGACGCCGGCTCTAACCTTGTCGCCTGGAACAGCCGGTTCTGTGAATTTTTTAAACTTCCGCCCGACGCCGTGCGTCATGGCGCGTCGGCCGAAGCCGTGGCTTCAGAAGCCGGCCCGGGACGCGAAGCGGTTTTGGAGCACGCCGCGCCAAGGCCACGGGGCGGGCCACAGGGCGGCGCCACACCCAAAAACGGTTATGAAGCCGAGCTTGAGGACGGGCGCTGGATCCACGTGAACCGGCGTGAGACCGCAGACGGCGGCGTTGTTGTTCTGGCGACGGATGTCACTGAATTAAAACACACAGAACGCGCCAGGGAGCGTCACGAGGCGGAGTTGAAGCGCACCGTTGCGGATCTTGAGCGCTCCCGCGCGCAGTTGCGTGACGCTCTCGGCAAATATGGACAGGAGAAAAATAAGGCGGAGCAAGCAAACAGATCGAAGTCAGAATTCCTCGCCAATATGAGCCATGAGCTGCGCACGCCTCTCAACGCCATCAACGGATTCTCTGAAATTATGGAATCGGAGCTTTACGGCCCCCTGGGCGATGAGCGGTACAAGACTTATGTCGCAGACATCCTGAAAAGCGGCCGCGGGCTCCTGTCTCTCATAGAAGACATTCTCGACATGTCGCGGATTGAAGCCGGGAAAATGGAGTTGACGCTCGCCAAAGTCGATCTCGACCGCGCCCTGACCGAAGCGCTGCGGGCGGCCGAGAACGACGCTGCAAAGCGCAATATCACAATCACGCCGCCATCCGCGAACGCGCCGGACATTTGGGGCGATGCGCGCGCTGCGCGGCAAGTGATCGAAAACATATTGTCAAATGCAGTGAAATTCTCCGACGACGGCGGCGATGTCAGGGTCGCTCTGGACGCGGACATGGATTGCGTTTCGATCATTATCTCCGACAACGGACCGGGTATCGCGCCGCAGCATATCGACAAGCTCGGCGCGCCGTTTGAGCTGATGGAAGATCATTTCGCCAAACAGCATACCGGGTCCGGCCTCGGTCTCGCCTTGGCCGCTTCGCTCATGGAGATGCAAAACGGCCTCATCGCAATCGACACGGCGCCGGGCCAGGGGGCGTCCGTGTGCATTGCCTTCCCAAGGCGCGCCACCAGTTTCGTCAAAACGCCTGAAACCATGCCGGCGACAGCGCATATGCTGACACAGCGCAAGCCGAAATCCGGCGATGACGCTGCATTGAGAGCCGTCTCCTAAGACCTGTGGACAATTAAAGCATTTCCAGGCCAAGTGTGTACGGTTGGCCGTCCGGAAATGCGAAAAACAAAGACTTAAAGCGTCTGCCTGACTCCGATTGAACAGGAGACGCT
>JBCDBL010000179.1:0-5518 GCA_039183635.1 Pseudomonadota bacterium | reverse complement strand
GCGGCCATGGCCGGAAAGGACGGGTACCCCCCGAACCCGACAGCGACCGCCGGCTTCAATCGCCCAACCAGACCCATGGCGCCGAAGACGCCCCGCACAATCGCCATCCCCGCCGCCAGTTTACCCAAAAGGCCGCGCCCGGCGAAGGTGGCGGCGTCGGTGAAGTGTTTTTCATCGCACGGGAAATCCGCCGCATACCGCTCCCCCCGCGCGTCGGTGACAAGAGCGATGCGCCAGCCGCGCCGCTTCAGCTCACTGGCGAGCGCCTCGGCGGGGAACATATGGCCCCCTGTGCCGCCGGCGGCGAGGAGCGCAAGACGGCCCTCCGTACTCATACCATAGCCTCTTTGCGTCGCCAGGTGTGAGGCCGCTCCCGCGTCAGGGCCAACAGCATGCCGAGGGCGAGCGCCGTCGCCAACATCGAGGAGCCGCCATAGGAGACAAGCGGCAGTGTCATGCCCTTGGCGGGCATCAGCCGCAAATTCACCGCCATGTTGATCAGCGCCTGCAAACCGATGAGCGCCGCAAGGCCGCTCGCCGCCAATTGCACGAAGGGGCTTTTATCGCTGAAGGCCCTGGCGTAGGCGCGCAGGACAATTATGGCGAAAAGACTCACAAGCAAAAGACAGGCGATGAGGCCGAACTCCTCCCCCGCGACGGCGAAGATGAAATCCGTATGGGCGTCGGGCAGCGCGTGCTTGACGTCCCCCTCGCCGGGACCGCGGCCGGAAACGCCGCCCCTTGCGATGGCCTTCAAGGCGATGTCCGTCTGACTGAACCCCTCCGTTGCAGGATTAAGAAAGGCGTCCACGCGGCTCGCCACATGGGGGGCGAGGATGTAGGCGCCGAGGCTGGCCGCAATCACGAAACCGCCGAGGGCGACGATCCACGGCCAGGAAACGCCGGCGATGAAAAACACGCTGGCCCAGGCCGCCGTCGTCAAGACCCACTGTCCGTAGTCCGGCTGTTTAATGAGAAGGCCGGCAATGACGAGATAAAAGAGGACGGCGATAATGCGGCCTGGAAATTTGGGATCGCGGATTTGTTCAGCGAACATCCAGGCCGTAACGACGATGAAAGCGGGCTTGGCGAATTCGGACGGCTGGAGAGAGACGCCGCCAAAATAGAGCCATCGCTGAGCGCCTTTGATCTCTGGACCGATCATCAAGGTAAGCCCCATAGCGACAAGGCTGCCCCCGAAGACGAGAACCGCGAGACGGCGCACATAGAGCGGCGAGAGCAGAGACACGGCGAAGGAGAGGCCGACAGCGGGTCCAAGGAACATCACCTGGCGTTTGACAAAATGAAAGTCGCTGAGATTTTGGCCGATGCGGCCTGCCGCCGCCGGCCCTGCAGCGAACGCCAGCAACACGCCCGCAGCGAACAACAGGCCCATGGCGGCGAGAGATACGCGGTCCACCGTCCACCACCATTGCGACAGGGGCGAGGTATCCGTCCGGGCGAGCCTCATGCCGCCGCCCCCCCCGCGCCGTTGGCCTCGGACCCGATGGCCAGAACGGCGTCGCGGAATGCATCGCCCCGCACTGTGAAATTCGTAAACTGATCGAAAGACGCGCAAGCCGGCGATAACAACACCACAGCCTCTGACCCCGCCGCCAGGGCGTCCTGCGCAGCGGCGGCCACTGCGCGGCTAAGATCGCCCGACTTTTCCTGGGGAACGTTTTCAAAAGCCTCCGCGAAGGCGCCGGCCGCCTCCCCGATGAAATAAGCCTTGGCGATCCGCGGCGTCAGCAGGCCGAGAGCGGCGGGGTCGTCCCCGTCCTTCGCTTTGCCGCCGGCGATCCAGTATATATTCCTGTACGCCGCAAGAGCTTTGGAGGCCGCCTCGATATTCGTGGCTTTGCTGTCGTTGATAAATTTCACGTTGCCGATACGGCGCACCTCCTCCATCCGATGGGGCAGGCCCGGGAACGTCATCATCGCCGCCAGAACATCGTCAGCCTGTGAGACAAAGGTGTGCGCCACCGCGAAGGCCGCGGCGGCGTTTTGCCAATTATGAGCGCCCTGGAGCGCTGGGGCGTCGGTAAGGTCGCCAACCTCCTGCGCTTTGTAGTCGAGGCTGGAGAACAAAACGCCATCCACGGCGAACACGCCGCGACCGAGGGCGGCGCCGGAGGAGACGGGGATGACGCGACGGCCATTGGCGGCCACGACCTCCGTACACACGGATTGAGAACGGTCATCATCGACGCCGATGACGCAGACATCGTCATGGGTCTGATTGCGGAAGATGCGCTTTTTCGCCGCCACATAGCCGTCTATGCCGCCATGGCGATCAAGATGGTCCGGCGAGATGTTCAACCATACGGCGATATCGGCTTTTAAGGAATGCGCGAGGTCAAGCTGATAGGAGGACAGCTCCAGAACATAAACGGCGCCCCGGCGCGGCTTGGGGAGGTTCAGCATCGCCTCGCCGATATTGCCGCCGATATGAGCCGTGACGCCGCAGGCGTTCAGAATATGGCCGATGAGCGCCGTCGTCGTCGACTTGCCGTTGGTGCCGGTGATGGCGACGATTTTCGGGCGCTCCGCGGCGGGCGCGGCGTTCACGGTTTCCGCAAGCAGCTCAATATCGCCGATAACCCGGACATTTTCCGTATGCGCCTTCTTCACCACAGGATGCGGCTTCGGATGGGTCAGCGGCACCCCGGGGCTCAAGACCAAAGCGGCGAGCTTGTCCCAGGGCCAGTCGGCCGGCGGCGTCGGCTCGAACCCCGCCTCGGCGGCTTTTTTGCGCGCGCCCTCCCCGTCGTCCCAGACGATCGCCGTCGCCCCGCCGGCGGCCAGAGCCTTCGCCGTTGCAAGGCCGGACACGCCGAGGCCGAAGACCGCGACGGTTTTATCCGCATATGGTGTAACGGGGATCATGGGGTCGACGATTTACCTCAATTTCAACGTGCTGAGACCGATCAAGGCCAAAATCACGGCGATGATCCAGAAACGAATGACGATGGTGGGCTCTTTCCAGCCGAGCTGTTCGAAATGGTGATGAATCGGAGCCATACGGAACACCCGCTTGCCGGTAAGCTTGAACGAGGCGACCTGTATGATCACCGACACCGCTTCGAGCACGAACAGGCCGCCGACGATGGCGAGGACGATCTCCTGCTTCACAGCGACGGAGATCGCGCCGATGGCGCCGCCGAGGGCGAGCGAGCCCGTGTCGCCCATGAAGATCATGGCCGGCGGAGCGTTGTACCAGAGAAAGCCAAGACCGGCGCCGAGCAACGCGCCGCAGAAAATCGCCAGCTCCCCCGTTCCGGGCACGTAGGGAATGGCGAGGTAGCCCGTATAATCCACACGGCCGACAATGTAGGCGAACAAGCCGAACGTCGCCGCCGCGATCATCACCGGCACGATGGCGAGGCCGTCGAGGCCGTCTGTCAGGTTCACCGCATTCGACGCGCCGACAATGACGAAGGCGCCGAAGGGAATGAAGAACCAGCCGAGATTGATGAAAAGATCTTTAAAGAACGGCAGCGCCACGGAGCTTTCAATGTTCGCCGGCGCGCCTTCCGCTGCGCCAAGGATCGTCATGCACCAATAAGCCGCGACGATGGCGACGGCGAACTGCGCGATAAGCTTGCCTTTGCCGGTGACGCCGCCGGTCGTCTGTTTGGTGACTTTCAGATAATCGTCCAGGAACCCAAGGCCGCCATAGGCGAGCGTGACGAACATCACCACCCAGATATACGGGTTGTCGAGCCGCGCCCAGAGCAATGTGCCGACCGTAAGACACACAAGAATAAGAACGCCGCCCATGGTCGGCGTGCCGCGCTTTTCGATAAGATGGCTTTGGGGGCCGTCGTCGCGAATGGGCTGGCCCTTGCCCTGCTTGGCGCGCATCCAGTTGATCAGCGGCTCCCCGATGAAAAACGCAATCAGCAAAGACGTGACGATGGCGCCCACGGTGCGCACCGTCTGGTACTGAAAAATATTGAAAAATGAAAACTGATCCGCTAACGGATAAAGAAGGTGATACAACATAGACAGTCTGTCCGTTCCTTACGCTTGTTTCCGCGCGGGTTCAGTTTGCGATTTCAAAGCTTCAATGATGACGCTCATTTTCATGCCCAGGGAGCCCTTGACCATCACGACGTCGCCGGCGCGGATATCGCTTGCGACCGCATCGACCAACTCTTTTGTCGTTTCGGCGTGGGCGCCGCGCACCGCCTCCGGCAAACCCGCCCACATATGGGCCATGAGGGGACCTGCGGCGTAAATTTTATCCGCCTCAGCATCTTTAAACACATCGGCGAGGGCGGCGTGGAGCCCGGGTCCGTCCTCACCCAACTCCAACATGTCGCCAAGAACGGCGATGCGGCGACCGCCAGCGCCGGGGACGGCGGATTTCAACACCGCCGCCGCCGCCGCCATGGATGTGGGGTTGGCGTTGTAGCTTTCATCAATCAGCGTCGCCGCGCCGCCGCCGGACGCTGGAATCGCGCCCCGCGCGCCGCGACCGTCGACAGCAACAAGCGCGCCGAGCCCTTTCAGCGTATTGTCGAGCGGCGCGCCAAGGGCATGCGCTGCGGCGATAACGGCGGCGGCGTTCATCGCCTGGTGGCGACCGAAGGCGCTCAAGTCGAACGCCCTCTGCTCACCGAAAATCTCCGCTTCAATGCGGCTGCCGCCGCTCGTTTCGCTAACCTTCAGCACCCTTACGTCGGCCCCCGCGCCTGCGCCGAACGTCAAAATGCGTCCTGCGCCTCTTTCCTTAGCCCTGTTCGCCAGAAGATCAAAGTAAGGATCATCGCGGTTCAAGATCGCCGCTCCGCCTTCCTTCAGTCCGAAGAAAATTTCCGCTTTCGCTTCGGCGATACCGTCCTTGCTGTCGAAAAACTCTATATGCGCCTCGCCGATAATGGTGATAATGGCGACATCGGGCGCTGCAAATTTCGTGAGGGGCGTGATTTCTCCGGCGTGGTTCATGCCGATTTCAAAAACGCCGTATTCCGTGTCGGGCGCCATGCGCGCCAGAGTGATCGGCACGCCCCAATGATTGTTGAAGGACTTCACCGAGGCATGGGTTTTTCCCGAGACGGACAATGCCGCGCGCAGCATCTCTTTCGTGCTGGTTTTGCCGACGCTGCCCGTCACCGCCACGCGCTTTTTCGCCCGCGTCCGGGCCGCAGCGCCCATATCCCTTAGGCCCTGCAAAACGTCCGGAACCATCAACAGCGGCGCGCCCTCGGGCAGGCTCTCCGGCGCATGGGAGACGAGCGCAGCGGCCGCGCCCGCCTCAAAAGCGTTCGCTACGAACGCGTGGCCGTCCCGCACATCTTTCAAAGCGACAAACAAGTCGCCCGGCTCAAGCGTGCGCGTATCGATGGACACGCCTGTTGCAGTCCATTCATCCTCCGGGCCGCCCTTGGCGCAGAGCGCCCCGCCCGTGGCGGTCGCCGCCGCCTCCGCCGTCCATAAAATCTCTTTGGTCATGCCGTCTCTCCCAAGTTGCGCCCCGCATCGTCCCCGTTCGCCGCCAAGGCGTCCCGCG
>JBCDBL010000178.1:0-5592 GCA_039183635.1 Pseudomonadota bacterium | reverse complement strand
TTTTGCGCAAAAACCGGTACCCACTTTTGCGCGACACGCTCCAGCCTGAAAAATCGCAGAGCCCCCTCCGACCCGCGCGTCCCGCGCGGCCCACCTCCCCCGCTCTCGCGGAGGAGGAAAACCGCTGAACAGCAGGCCTCATACCGGTGACAAAAGCCCCGCTCAGTACGGTCTGCTTCCTACAATGCAGAACACGTCCAATCCTCCACCCAAGGTGGAGGGTTTTGACTGAATAAAAAAAGCGGCCGTCTTTGCGGCCGCTTGTCTCCCCTTACCGATACGGCCTTAAAGCGTCGTTGCAATCCATCGTAACAAGGGCGAGGCTTTAAGGTCTTGTTTTTTGTGCATTTCCAGATGCGCGACCGAGATCTACCGGAGCTGGAAATGCTTCAGAACCGAATAGAGCTTTCAAGGACAATCGCCGCGGCTTCCTCTTCGCCGCCGGCAAGATCGGGTTTTTCGGATTCCACAAACTGCGCTGCAGCGCCGAGCGTGACGCCGCTGTCGAAAGCGAAGGTGACGCCTGTCTGATACGCCTCGGTCTGGCGGAACAAGGTAAGGTCCAGAGGATTGGAGATTTCATGTCCGGCGTCGGAATTGCCGTACCCGAACATAAAGCCCCAGCCCCCGGTCTCATATGTGACGCCGGCGTCAAAGGCGAGATACCCGTCTTCCTGGGTGTCGGCGTAGCCGCCGTTCGTGTTTTTCACAGAGCCGCCGAGGGTGAACCCGCCGAAGGCGAGGTTCAGCCCGATGGAGTAAGCCTCGTAATCGTCAAAAACGTCGGACAGCACGCCGGATTGTTCTTCCGCCGTCAGATAGCTCGCCCCCAGCCCGAAGGAGAAATCGCCAAACGCTTTTTCGTAATAGAGCGCATACTCAAGAATTTCTTCCCAGTTGGCGTCCGCGGGAATGGCGTTGGCGGGATCGCCGCCGACAAGGGTCACCGCGCCCGGTCCGGTGAAGCAATACTCTTCCCCGCACACATCCGTACTTGGGGTGTATGACAGGCCGAAGGACAGCCGCCCGATGGCGCCGCCGAGAACCCCCTGGGGCGCAATGTAGGAAAACTTCGCAGCCGTTGAGGAAAAATCGTTAATCGTGTGGATGTCGATCAGGCGTGTAAGATCCGTGCGCCAGCCGTTAACGGCGACCGAAGTGAAAATGTTCGGGGAAGTTACGGCGAACTTATCGCCGACGCCGATTTCTCGTCCGATGGCGAGGCGTCCGAGGCCGCCGAAGGCGTAGATATAGGCCTGGTCAACTGCGGCGTCGCCGGTATCGTCGCCAAAGCCGCGATCGCCGCCGCTCATGGGCCCGGAAATCCGGCCCCCTGCAAGCCCGCGCGCCGGCGCTTGTCCGTCAAGACGCGCCGATGCGCCGACGCCGACTTCAAGACCGTTTTCAAAAACTGTGGAGCCGACGACTTTAATGTCAGCGTCTAAATCGCCGTCAAGGGCGTCCTCAGCCTCGCTATAGCCTGCAACGCCAGTGACCTTGGCGCTCGTTTCGATGTCGAAATTATCTTGCGCGCGCGCATGCGTTGTCCCGGCCATAAGGCCGGCGATCGCACATGTTATGAGGGCGGCGCGCACCATATAATCGACTTTCCCCTTCACATCGGCGGCTATGCCATAAGCAGTCGTAAAGACCGCTGAGATTAGCCAACCCATATATTACGACAACAGTATGACGTCTGTAAGACGTAAACACACACGTATATTCGTAATATAGATCAATAAGCGCCCTTCGAAAGGCAAGGTCAAGGAAGGCGGCATCCCAAACGTTGTGTAATCCGATGATTGTGGTAGGAAAGGCACAAATGGTAAACGCCGGATGTGACTTGGTCACGCGACGATCACATTCTTTCGGCCTACGAGACGTGGAAAAACGAAAATGCGTAAAAACCCGGGTTTCGCCGTTTTGGCGATTTTTGTATCTGCGTTCGCCCTCAGCGGGTGCTTCGGCGGCGGCTCCAAAGATGTCGAGCGCTCGGCGGGCCTCGTCCTGTCGGAGACGGAAGGCGCGACGGCGGTAAACCGGTATTTGTGGGTCGCGTCCCTCGAAACGCTGGATTTCATGCCTTTGGAGGACGCCGACCCCTATAGCGGCATTATCCTCACCAATTGGTACGCCAACCCGGAACGCCCTTCGGAACGGTTCAAGACCACAGTTTACATTCTCGACAGCCGTCTGCGGGCCGATGCGCTCAGGGTGTCTGTTTTCCGTCAGGTGGCGGCCAATGCGGGCGGCTGGGTCGACGCATCGGTGGACGTTCGCACGGCGACGGAGATTGAAAACGCGATCCTGACGCGCGCCCGGGAGCTGCGCCTCAATTCCATCGATCGTTAATTCACGCGCGAGACGGCGGACGCTTCATGGCCCGTTACAATCCGAAATCCGTGGAGCCCAAATGGCAATCCGTTTGGGCCGATAAGCAAACCTTTTTAACGCGCGAAGATCCGTCGCGGCCGAAATACTACGTCCTCGAAATGTTTCCGTACCCATCGGGGCGTATTCATATCGGCCATGTGCGCAATTACGCCATGGGGGACGTGGTTGCGCGGTACAAACGCGCGCGGGGGTTTAACGTTTTGCACCCGATGGGCTGGGACGCGTTCGGCATGCCGGCGGAAAATGCAGCGATGCAGACCGGGGCGCATCCCCGGGACTGGACTTACCAGAACATCGATACGATGCGCGGCCAGCTTAAACGCATGGGCCTCGCCATCGACTGGAGCCGGGAGTTCGCCACTTGCGATCCTGAGTACTACGTTCACGAACAAAGGATGTTTTTAGAGTTCCTGAAGCTCGGCCTTGTGGAGCGCAAGGAATCCTATGTCAATTGGGACCCCGTTGACATGACGGTGCTCGCCAATGAGCAGGTGATCGACGGCAAAGGATGGCGGTCCGGTGCGGCCGTGGAGCGGCGTAAACTGTCCCAGTGGTTTTTCAAAATCACCGACCGCGCGGACGATTTGCTGTCGGCTCTGGACGATCTTCCGGGCTGGCCGGACAACGTCCGCACCATGCAGAAAAACTGGATCGGCAAATCCCGCGGTCTCAAAATGTCGTTCCAGTTTGACGGCGCCGCGCCGGAGGGGTTCGACGGGCTTGAGGTTTACACCACCCGTCCGGACACGCTGTTCGGCGCCAGCTTTTGCGCGGTGGCGCCGGATCATCCGCTGGCGGTGCAATGCGCCAAGGGCGACCCTGAATTACAGAATTTCATAAAGGACTGCCAAAGCCTCGGCGCGTCGGAAGAAGCGATCGAGAAAGCTGATAAGAAGGGTTATCGCCTGCCGTTCAGCGTTCGACATCCTTTTGTTGAGGGTGAGACGCTGCCGGTTTTCGTGGCGAATTTCATTTTGATGCAATACGGCACGGGCGCGATTTTCGGCTGCCCGGCCCATGACCAGCGCGACCTCGATTTTGCGCGCAAGTATAATCTTGACGTCACGCCTGTGGTGCTGCCGCCGGACGCCGATCCAGCCTCTTTCGCTATTGAAAACGAAGCTTATGTCGGGCCTGGACGTCTGTTTAATTCCGATTTTCTCAATGGGCTCAGCGTTGAAGACGCCCTTGCCGCTGCGATTGCAAAGGTGGAGGAGATGGAGGCGGGATCGGCGACCACGAATTATCGTCTGCGCGATTGGGGCGTTTCCCGTCAACGTTATTGGGGGTGTCCGATTCCGGTCATCCATTGCGAGGCATGCGGCCTTGTTCCGGTTCCTGAAAAAGACTTGCCCGTCGTCTTGCCTGATGAAGCGGATTTTTCAGAACCCGGAAATCCCCTGGAGCGGCATCCGACCTGGAAGCACGTGACATGCCCGTCATGCGGCGGCCCGGCCCTGCGGGAGACCGATACATTCGACACCTTTGTCGATTCATCCTGGTACTTCGCCCGGTTTGCGGCGCCGACGCCGGAGCAGTCTTGCGATCAGGCGGCGGCGGATTATTGGTTGCCGGTGGACCAGTATATCGGCGGTATTGAGCACGCTATTTTGCACCTTCTTTATGCGCGCTATTTCACCCGCAACATGAAGGACGCCGGCTATCTGTCCGTTGAAGAACCATTCACCAATCTTTTCACCCAAGGCATGGTGACCCACGCCACCTACAAAGGCGAGGACGGCGCATGGCTGTTCCCCGAAGAGGTTGATGTTAAGGATGGCGTTGCGCGTCATATTGAAACCGGTGCGCCGGTGGCGATCGGGTCCATCGAGAAGATGTCGAAATCGAAAAAGAACGTCGTCTCCCCTGAAGACATCGCTGAGGCATATGGGGCGGATGCGGCGCGGTGGTTTATGTTGTCCGACTCGCCTCCTGAACGCGATGTTGAATGGACCGACAGCGGCGTCGAAGGCGCCTGGCGGATGATGAACCGCATTTGGGCTCTCGCCGGGGCGGCGGGCGCGGTTATTCCCGATATGCTCCCGGCGGAAGGCTATTCCGACGCCGGTCTGGCGCTGCGCCGGGCAAGTCATGGGGCGATTGCGGGCATCACCGACGACATTGAACACTTTCGGTTTAATAAAGCGATCGCCCGCCTTTATGAGTTTGTGAACGCCATTAAAACCGCCGAACTCACCGACAGCGCCGCCGACGCGGCGGCGCGGGGCGAGGCGTTGAGCGCGCTTGTCCGCCTGATTGCGCCCTACGCACCGCATCTCGCCGAGGAATGCTGGACCGCGCTTGGCGGCGCTGGACTTGTGTGCGATGCGCCCTGGCCCGAGGCAGACGCTGCGCTGCTCGTTCAAGATGAGATTGTTCTCGGCGTCCAAGTGAACGGGAAACGACGCGGGGAGATAGCGGTTCCAAAAGAGGCGGACGCACAGGCGGTTGAAGCCATCGCCATGGCTGACGCCGGCGTTCAGCGTCATATTGAGGGCAAGACTGTGCGAAAGGTGATCGTCGTGCCGGGTCGAATCGTGAATATAGTGGTTGGATGATGCGAGCTGTCGTCATAGCGCTATGGACATGCATTGGGGCCGGTTTATCGGCTTGCGGATTTCAACCGCTCTATGCCGAGCGCGGAGGCGATGCAAGCGCCGCTATGGCGTCTGTCGATGTTTTGGATGTTCCGCGGCCCGACCCTCTGGGCCGTCTTGTCGTCCGGGCGCTCACTTACAATATGGCGCCCGGCGTGGCGGCGTCGCCAAAATATGAACTCGCCATATCCTTAAAGGACAGGCGGGTTCCCCTTGGTATTCAAATCGACTCTTCGGTGACGCGATATAATTACACCGTACAAGGTGCTTTCACACTCCGGGATCGAATGACCAATGCGATCGTCTATTCTGGTAGAACGGACAGCGTCGCCTCTTACAACGTCGTCACCTCGCAGTTTTCAACACGCGCTGCGGAGCAAGATGCGGTTGAAAAAGCAGCGCAGCAAATCGGTCTCGACATCGAACGCCAGCTCGCGATCTTCTTTACACGATCCCAACAGGTTTCCACTGAAAACACTACGCCTGAAGAGCCGAAAGATTTAATTGAGGCTTTCGAAGCGCTCGAGCCGCCGGAAGACGCCGCCATACTTGAGACCGACCCATGGTCGCCCTGAAGGGCAGGTCTATACAGGACTTCGTC
>JBCDBL010000177.1:0-5604 GCA_039183635.1 Pseudomonadota bacterium | reverse complement strand
TAAACCAGCGCTTGCTGGGCGAGATCGGACCGTACGGCGCGCAAAGCCGCGCCAAGGCGCGCCTCGGCGTCCAGCGCCCGTTCCTGGGGCGTTAAAAAATCAGCTGCAGCACGGCGTTTGGCGTTTTCGCGCGCCCGCGTCCAATCGGACGTGACGCTCTGGCGCATCATCGAAGCAAGATAATCTGTATGGAGCCGTTCACCGGCCTCAAGCTCCGCCGCCGCCAAAAACGGCGCGCCGTTCTCGCCTTTTCGCCGCCCCAAAACCTGAAGCGGCGTCGCAGCGCCGGGTCCCCGCGCCGCCATCAGGCGCGCCCGCCGCGCTTTAGCATCAAGGGCGCCGTGTCGCCGAGCGCCAAGGCCTCTCCAAACGCTGACATGTCGCCGGAAAAATTATTCACCGAAGCCTCTAAACACGACAGCCGCGCATCCAGATCCTCATCATCCCGGGCGTCTTCCACCAAGTGGCAAGCGTGGGAGACTGTGGTTCTATCGCGGCGAAACGCCATAGCGATTTCACTAAGGCTCATGCCAAGGGTGACGTGACACAAATACATTGCGCATTGCCGTGCGAAAGCGATGTGCGCCTTTGAACGCGAGGGCGCCTGTAATTCCTCAAGCGTGACGCCGAACGCCATAGAAACAAGGCTTTGCACCAATCCTGCGCCCTGCAGGATCTCCGTGCGGCTTCTCGGTCGTTTCGGCGCGCGGTTGACGGCCATAACTTCCCTCTTAAGTAGAGTGAACTATATCCAAAATCTCAAAAATTGCAACTTTCGCAATTTAAGGGCGAAATTATTGGTGTTGGATAAAGATTTTTGCAGAAATTGCATATTGACTCAATTTTTGCGTGTATGCCATGCTATACATGCAAAATTCGGGGGTCGTACGGCATGCACAATGAAATTCGCCGATTAAGGCGTGCGAAAGGTTGGACGATTAAAGATCTCGCCGCTCGGGTCGGCACATCCGAAGCGACGATTTCCCGTCTGGAAACGCATCAAATCGCTATGTCGGTGGACTGGCTGAACCGCTTCGCAGACGCGTTCGGCGTGAAACCGGCGGATCTCATGCGTGAGTCCGCCGCCGCCGACAGCGTTGACTTTTTCGGCGTTCTTTCGGGCGACGGGGTGTTGGCGGAAAGGGCGCCGCCGCCCTTCTTCTTTGAAATCAAAGCCAAAGATCGCTTCGCCATTGCGCTCGACGACCCCGCGCCGCCTTTTCAGGAAGGCGATATTTTGGTCTGTCGCAGATTGAATTTAAACGACATGGGCGCAGCTGGGCGAACGACGCCCTACGCCCTCGCCGATTTGGGGGCAAGGCGCGGCGTGGCGGCCGGCCGTCTTTTGCATATTGAGGCGGGCGAGGACGCCTGGATTTTCGCGCCGACCCGGACCGACCTTGACGCAACGCCGGCATCCGCTTGTTTATGGATTGCAGCGGTGGAAATGCGCGTTACGCAATATGACGTCGCGCGCGCGCCAAACCAGGATCAGGAGGGCGATCGCGGCGACGCACCCAACCTGGAAGAGGCCTATGCAAACGCAAACCAAACTGTTCGGCTGCGAAACGGTTAAGGTAAGCCGTGTGCTTTAAAGGTAATTTACGATCAAAGCCGCACCGAGGATGACCGCCGTCCACAACGCCATGGAGCCCACCGGCCAGGACCTGGCGAGACGCCCTTCCGGCCCGTGAAGCGTGTAAACCTGAGCGAGGGCGGCGTTGAGCCGGTTCTGGAATGCGCCCCAGGTCGCGCGCCACAGCGCGCCGGACGCCGCAACCGCCCATGAAGCCAAATGCCGGCCCGGAACGCGGTAGAACCAGTCGGTATCAAGATTGGTGGAGCGCACTTCGTCCGGGTAAAGCTTGAACTTCACGAGCAGCGCAAAGGCGAGGATGGCGAAGAGCAGCAATTGCAGCTGGGTCACCACATGGTCCGCCGTATAGGGCTCGTACTTCACTTTATAGGGCAACAAATCGTAGAGCAGGCTCGGGACTATGCCGATCCCGATGCAAAGCGCCGCGGCGATTCCCATGGCGATCAGCATCTGGGGCGGCGCTTCTTTCGGCCGCTTGCCGCTGTCATGGGCGAAAAAGGCGAAATACGGAATTTTAATGCCTGAATGTTCCAGCACGCCGGCGGAGGCGAACAAAAGCACGAGCCAGATCAGCAGCAAATGCTCCTTGGCGGCGGCGCCTGAGATCAGGGACTTCGCCACAAACCCTGAAAACAGCGGGAAGGCGGAAATCGACATTGCACCGATGATGCAGAATATGGTGGTCCACGGCATAGTCCGGTAGAGCCCGCCAAGCTCCGTCGCCTTCGCCGTGCCCGTCCTGTAGAGCACCGCCCCCATGCTCATGAAGAGCAGCGCCTTATAAATGATGTGCACGAAGGCGTGGGCCGCCGCGCCGTTGATCGCAAGCTCCGTCCCGATGCCGACGGCGCAGACCATGAAGCCCACCTGGTTGTTGAGGGAGTAGGCGAGCACCTTGCGCAGATCGTTTTCAATGAGGGCGAAGAACACCGGAAACGCCGTCATAGTCGCGCCGATATAGATCAACGCGTCGGTCCCGGCGAAACCGCGCGCAAGGGCGTAGACGGCGAGCTTTGTGGTGAACGCCGACAATACGACGGCGCCGGTGACGCTGGCCTTGGGGTAGGAGTCCTGCAGCCAGTTGTGGAGCAAAGGGAACGCCGCCTTGATCCCGAAGGACAGGAGAATGAAGAGCGCCGCCAAAGACACCGCGCCCGTGGCGTCGGTGAGCGCAAACGCCTCGAACGCGAGGGAGCCTGTGTCGCGGTAGTGGAGGATGAGGCCCGTCAGCAGCAAAAGCCCCGAGGCGATCTGCACAACGAGATACCGCAATCCCGCGAAATAAGAGCTTTGCGTGCCCGGCGCCCAGACGATGAACACGGAGGACAGGGCCGCCAGCTCCCAGTAGACGAAGAGGGTCACGAGATCGCCCGCCAGCGCCCCGCCAACGGCCGCGCCGGCGTAAATGAGGCCCATCACGTCTTCGGTGCGGCTTGAAATTCGGAAGGAATAGATGACGTTGATCGCTGCGGCGATATGGAAAATCAGCGCGAAAATGAACGACAGCTTGTCCACCCGCACGGTTTGCAAGGCGAGGGACAGGACCTCGATCTCGCCGTAAAAGACGGCCGCGCCCATGCCGCCCACGGCGTAGCTCATCAGCTGCGCGGCGGACACGGCGATGACGCCGAGATAAACAGCGCTGCGCAGGGCCGCCGGCGCCAGCGCCCCGGCGAGGGCGCCGAGGATCATGATGAGGCCTGGAGACAAAAACGCGGGCAGAAGGCTATCGGTCATAATAGTCCTCATCCCGCATAATCAGTTTGCGCAAATGCTGTCCCGCGAGGACGATGAAACTGAAGGCGATGAAACCGTAAATCGCGTAAAAAATCGGAAAGCCGTCGAACCCGAAATAAGGGTGCATCGGAACGACAATGCCGGCGACGGCCGACATGCTGCAGGCGGCGATGAGCAGGATCCATATGGCCCGCACCGTGGACGGTTTTTCGAAAAAGCCAGGATCCTCATTATGCGGCGTTTCACCGGACATCAGGGCGTCTCCAATATCGGCTGCAAAAAGTCCACAACGGCGGGGAACGCGAAGAACAGAACAAGACAGCCCGCAGCCGTGAACACTGGCGGCGCCACGCAGAAGAACGGCGCTTCTTGTATGCGTTGCGGCGTTGCGGGCTTGCCCCCGGCGTAAAAGGCGCGAATGGCGATGGGCAAAAGATAAACGACGTTCAGGATCGAAGAGATCATCAAAACGGCGATCATCAACAGTTGCTCCGCATCCGCTGCGCCAAGGGCGAGATAGAATTTCGACCAGGCCCCGCCGAGGGGGGGCAGGCCGATAATTGACAGCGCCCCCACCAGGAACGCGCCGAAGGTGATCGGCATTGTCCGGCCGAGGCCGTCAAGTTCCGACACGTGCTGCTTTTTGGTGGCGACATAAATCGCGCCGGCGCACATGAACAGGGTCATCTTGCCGAAGGCGTGCATCAGGATCTGCAGGCCCCCGCCGAGGACCCCCATGGAGGTCGCGACCATGGCGCCGAGGGTGACGTAGGACAGCTGGCTTACCGTCGAATAGGCGAGCCGCGCCTTCAGATTGTCCTGGTTCATGGCGATCAGGGAAGACATCAGGATCGTAAACGCCGCGGCCCACATGACAAAGTCCGCCGTCCCCATACCGGCGAGCAGGTCGACGCCGAAAATGTAGACGGCCACCTTCAGCACCGTGAAGACGCCCGCCTTCACGACGGCGACGGCGTGGAGAAAAGCTGAGACCGGCGTCGGAGCCACCATGGCGTTCGGCAGCCAGGCGTGGAACGGCATCAGCGCCGCCTTGCCGATGCCGAACATGAACAACAGCAACAGCGCGCCGAGAACGGCGCCCTCGGCCTTGCCGGCGAGGATGCCGCCGGGCGTAAAATCCCCGGTGTCGGCGACGACCTGGGTCCAGATCACCGCAAGCAGCAAAAAGCCGATCGACGTTCCCATCAGTATGCCGAGATAAACGCGGCCACCCTTCGCCGCAGCGGCCGTACCCTTATGGGTGACGAGGGGAAAGGTGGAGAGCGTCAGCACCTCGTAAAAAATGAACAGAGTAAGGATATTTCCGGCAAACGCGATGCCGAGCGCCGAGGCGATGGCGACGGCGAAGCACATATAAAACCGGGTCTGGTTCTGCTCCTTCGCGCCGCGCATGTAGCCTATGGAGTAAAAGGAGTTCACGATCCAAAGGCCGCTGGCGATGAGGGCGAACATGGCGCCCAGGGGCTCCACGGCGAAGCGGATGTAAAAGCCCGGCAGCAATTGCACAAGGTCCAGGGACGGGCGCGCGCCGCCGGCCGTCGCGCCGGCGATCCCGACGACGATCAGGAACAAAACGGCGCCGGTCGTTATGGTCGCCGCTTCGCGCAAATTCGGGTTTTTGTCCAAAAGCCAGATCGCGACCATGCCCAACAGGGGAACGACCAGGGTCAGAACAAGGGCGGTTTCAAGAGAGAACGGCATTACGAGGCCCCTCCCCCGATGATGAGCGCGGCGGCGGCGGCCTCAGCCACATCGCCGACGAAGGTGGCGCTGATCCCGAAGTAAATGTTGGCGGCCGTCATAACCCAGAGCGGAACCAGCATCGACAAGGGCGCCTCTTTCACCTCCCCGGCGTAGGGACCCTCCGCAGGCGGCGTTCCGAGCAGCATCGGGAACGCCACGCGGCCCACATAGGCGACGGCGAGCAAGGAGCTTGCGACGATGAGCAGGCCCGCCGGCCACCAGCCGGCTTCAAACGCGGCGGTCAGCAGATAGAATTTCGACACGAACCCGACCGTGAGCGGCACGCCCACGAGGCTCAGCCCTGAAAACAGGAAGGCGGTCGCGGTCCAGGGCATGCGCCGTATGAGACCGTAGTAGGCCGGCAGCCGGGTGGAGCCGAGGCGCAAGACAATACAGCCCACCGCCATGAACAGCGCCGCTTTCATCAGCGCATGGTTGAACACATGGACGAGCGCCGCCGCAACGCCGGCCTCTGTCGCAAGCGCAATGCCGAGGAGCATGTAGCC
>JBCDBL010000176.1:0-5637 GCA_039183635.1 Pseudomonadota bacterium | reverse complement strand
GTTTCTCCACCCCCACATAAAAGCTGCGACGCTCCTTCACCTCAACAACCGTTTTTTTTTCGCGGTGCTCACCTCAACAAAAACATTGGTACACCCCCTTGTGGTCTTTCAAAAAACACGACGGGGTCTTCTCCGTGGTGAAGGGCGACAACCCCGCCCACTCCCGCCCCTGTTTTTTTAGCTTCACCGTGCGTCCGATAATGTCGGACAAGCGCAGACGGCTTTTAAGATCTTCCAGAAATTCCGGCGAAAAACGCATGGGGCCCGGCGTCGGCTAGAGATGCAGGCGCTTCATCAAAATCGCCTGAAGCTCCAGATTCCTTGTTTGTCGCGCCGGGTTTTCGAATAACCGGTTTCCACTTATTCGCCCGGCGCTATAACGGCGAATAATCGCGCACTATGGCGCGAATGAACCATATTAACAAATCGTAAATGATTCGGGACGCCAGGGTTCTTCAGTCGCCGAAATGCCGGGACAGGTAGGCGAGCACGACCGTCTCGTCCTCCGGCGCGAGGGGCGGCATGTTCTGATCCTCGACCATCCACTCTAACAGATAGACCCACCGCTCCGGGGCGCCGCGCTGCTGCATCACGATCTGCAAGGAATGGCAGCCGGTGCAGTAGACGTCGACAAGCGCGTACCCCTCCGTCCGGGGCAGCCCCCAATAGTCATCTTTCGCGTCAAAAACAGCTCTGTCGGCGCCGCGCGCCTTCGGTCCCGACCCAAGCGGCTGAAACGCCACATCGTAGGACGGCGCTGTCGGCCATGTGCGGGCGTAGGCGGAAATGCGCGCCGCGCGCCGTTCCTCCAGCGTCGTCTCCTCCAGCGTTGTGGACACAGGCGGCGCCAGGCGCGTTGTAAAAAGTCCGTACCCGACAAACGTCACAGCCAAAAGGAAGAACGCATATGATATGGCGGGCGGGCGGCGCATAGGCGCGTCAGACGGCGAACACAGCAATGCGATGCTGCATATTGTTGAGATAGCCGCGGGGGTTCCAGCCGGGCGGGTTCGGCGGCTGCGCGATGCCCGATGCGTCCCTCGCACGCGCCCAAACCTCATAATAACCGGCTTCCGGCAACGTCACGTCAGCGCGCCACCGTTGCCAGGCGTAACGGTTGACCGGCTCGGACAGGTCGGCGGGCGCCCATGTGGCGCCGAAATCGATGGACACATCCAGGGCGGCGACGGCCCTGTCCCCGGCCCAGGCGTGGCCCCGAACCTCGAACGCCTCGCCCGGCGCACGGGCGACGCCGGTCTCCGGGAAGGTCACGAGGGATTTGACAGGCATGGATTCGATGATGACCATATCCTCGTCGGGAACCTCCGTACCCGGCGCCACAGGGTAGGCCGGAACGCGATAGGACTGTCCCATCATCTTCGGCCCGTCATGGACCTGGTCGCGCAACACGATGCGCGTCAGCCATTTTTGCGAGCACGAGCCCGGCCACCCCGGAACCACCAGCCGCAACGGATGGCCGTTCAGCGCCGGCATCGCCGCGCCGTTCATGGCCCATGCAATCAGCGTGTGGGGCTCCAGCGCCTTGTCGATCGGCGCGCCCCTGGAAATCGGCGCTTTGTCCGGATCGCCCGACAGGTGCGTATCGGCGCCGTAGTGGGCCGTGTAGACGGCGGAGGACTTGACGCCGGCGCGGGCGAGAACGTCCCGCAATCGCACCCCCGTCCAATCGGGGCAGCCTATGGCGCCGAAGCTCCATTGGTTGCCGGAAGCCCCCGGGGTAAAATAACGCCGACCGTTGCCGCCGCATTCCATCTGCAAACGGAGCGTCACGGTCTCAAAATCGCGCTTCAGGTCGGCGATGGTCAGGCTCAAGGGCCGCTCCACCTCCCCCTCTATGGAGAGGGTCCAGTCTTCGTCGGCGATGTCCGCAACATCCGGCGGCAGACCATTATTCCGCACAAAAAGGCGCTCCGCCGGGGTCGCTGCGTCATCCAGAAGATGCGGCGGCGTTTCAATGTTCACCGGCCGCGCATTCAATACGGTAAGACCGTCTTTGCCATGAGCCGCGCCCTCCTGGTCCGCCGCCAGGGCGACCGGAGCAAGCCCCGCCGGCAGAAACCGCGCGAAAGGGATAGGCGCGCCAAGCGCAGCAGCATAGGCCGCCGCACCCGTAAGAACGCCCCGACGCGTTAGAGGAATGCGCGTGTTCATAGGCAAAGCCTCGTTCAGAGCCCGCTTATCCGGCGGTAACGGTTGCAATAATATAAACGCCCGCCAGGGCGAAGACCGCTAACATCACGGTTTGCGCAACGAGAACAGCGATCGGCTGCGGCCCCACCGCCAACACATTCTTCAAAGAGGTTTTTACGCCGAGCGCCGCGACAGCCGCCACAAGACACCAGCGCGAAATGTCGCTGAGCCCTGCGGCGAGGCCCGCAGGAACCAGGCCGGCGCTGTTTATTCCCATAAGCACAAGAAATGCGATAAGGAACGCCGGCAGGACCGGCGGCGCGTCCCCCGCCTCGTCGGCGGCGCGACGGGTACGGAAGAAAATGGCGATCATCATAACCACCGGCACAAGACAGGCGACCCGCATCAGCTTGATCACCGTCGCCGTCTCCCCGGCGGTGTCGGAAATCATATAACCCGCGCCCACGACCTGGGCGACATCGTGGATGGTCGCGCCGAGGAAGACTCCAGCCTGCTTTTCATCAAACCCCAGGCTTTGGGCGATAATGGGATAGAGCACCATGGCGATGGTGCTGAGCGTGGTGACGCCGACCACCGTCAAGATGGTGTTGCGCTCCGAATTTTCATGCTTCGGCAACACCGATGAAATGGCCAGGGCGGCGGATGCGCCGCAGATCGCCACAGCGCCGGCCGATAAAACGGCATGGTCCGAAGAAAGTTTAAACGCGCGGCCGACAAACCACCCGACAAAAATGGTGAAGGCCACCCCGGCGAGCACGAGCGCGACCGTCATCGGACCGAGATCCGCAACCTCCCCCACAGTGAGCCGCGCGCCCAACAATGCCACGCCGACACGCAACACGGACTTGCTGGCGAAGGCGACGCCCGGCGCGCTTTTTTCGTCTTCCTCTAAAAAGTTGAACGCCATGCCGAACAGCAAAGCGTACAGCATCACCGGACCGCCATAGTGATCCCCCACAAACGTCGCCGCCATGGCGATCGTAACCGCCAATAAAAGTCCTGGCGCAAGACGTTGGAATGCAGCGCCCGCGTCCCGGACCCTCGTCAGCCGCAGGGCCTTATCGTCAATGATGCTCATAAAACAGCGGCGGCGTGAATTAAGATTTGCGAAATCTTAATTCAGCTTACTCAGCTGGGCCAGCGGGCGCGGACCCGGCGGCGCCGTAAGACCGTTTATCCCTGTGGGTCACCATGCGATGGTGCAGGCGCTGAATTGCGTTGCTGCCGGTTTTCTCAAACAAAAACGGAAACAAACCGTGGAGCAGGCAAGCAAAACCAGCCGTCACCATCTCTGTCCCAAAGGAAAAAGCGCTTCCCATATGCTCAACATACGTTTCGCCAACTGTGGCGGGGTGCTCGGTGAACAACCGCATTGCTTTATAGTCTCCCATTAAACCGTTTTTCTAAATAGAGAATACTGCGCTGAAGTGGAAAAAACGTACTAAAATTTGCATATGAGCCCCTTAAAAAGGCAAAATTCCACCACACTTGCACAAATATCGAAAAAATAATCCCCTCTCAAAAAGCGATGTCCCTTCAAACCGCCGCCGCCTGCTCCAATGAGTCGCGGGGCGCTTTTTTCAAAGAAATGAGACATCCTTTACAGAAAACCTGTACTTCAATGAGGTCTTAAAAAGTCAGCCATTGAGCGAAACACATTTGCGCGGCCCTTATGGATATTCTTTTTCTCCACGATAATTTCCCAGCCCAATTCGGGCGTCTCGGGCAATATTTGAACCGCGCCGGCTGGCGTGTGCGGTTCGCAACCCGGCGCGAAGGCGTCGCGATGGACGGGGTGGAGGTCGTTCCTTACAAGCCCCATCGCGAGGTGACGAAAGACATTCACCCCTATGCCGGCGCCTTTGAAAAAGCGGTTTTGAACGGCCAGGCGGCGGCCCGCGCCGCCCTCGCCCTGAAAGACAAGGGCGTCCGTCCGGATCTGATCGTCGCCCATTCCGGCTGGGGTCCCGGCTTTTACATGAAAGACGTATGGCCGGACGCCAAGCTCGTCGGATATTACGAGTGGTATTACAACAGCCCCGGCCCCGACGTCGCCTTTTTAAACGACGACGCCCCGGGGGATCATGACCGGCTGCGCGCCCGCTCCCGCAATGCGCCGATCCTCATGGACCTTGCCCATGGCGACGCCGGGCTCTGCCCCACAAACTGGCAGCAGGCCCAGTTTCCACCGCTCTTTCGCGACAAACTCGCCGTGCACCATGACGGCGTCGACACGGCCTATTTTGCCCCCAAGCCCGGCGCGCGGCTAAAGCTGCCGAACCTCGATCTTTCCCAGGCCGATGAAATCATCACCTATGTGGCGCGGGGCATGGAGCCCTATCGCGGCTTTCCACAATTTATGGAGGCCCTCGCCCACGTCCAAAAGATGCGCCCCGGCGCACACGGGGTGATTGTCGGTGCAGACCGTATCGCCTATGGCGCGGCGTTGCCGGAGGGGGAAAGCTACAAGACCCGGGCCCTTGAGACCCTGGACCTCGACCCGGCGCGCACGCATTTCACAGGCCTTTTGCCCCGGGACCAATACCGGGCCGTTCTGCAGGCCTCCTCCGTCCACATCTATCTTACGGTGCCGTTTGTTCTGTCCTGGTCGATGATGGAGGCGATGAGCGCCGGCTGCCTCCTCATCGCATCGGACACGTCTCCCGTGCGGGAGGTCGTCAGCGATGGGAAAACCGGTCTGTTAACGGATTTTTTCGACACCAAGGCCCTGGCGGAAAAAATCGCAGATGCGCTGGAAGCGCCGGAAGCCTATCGCGGCATCCGCGCCGCCGCCCGCCAGACGATCAGCGAACATTACGCCGTAACGAAACTGTTCCCCCAGAAAAAAGCGTTCCTGGAAGCTGTCGCAGCAGGGCTTGGCTGAGGGCAAGCCATACGCCAACCAGCCTTAACGCCTTTTATCATGACATGAAATTGTCGTATACCGACTAACTGGAAAAGGCGGCGACTCCTCCGAAAGAATAAGGCTTTCCTTGACCTTTTGATTGTACCAGTACCTTATAATAAAATCCCTTTGCGTGTTATAAATATAGTTCCCATAGAGCTCATATTCAGAAAAACTGTCAGAAACGCTCGTGTTTAGGTTATTGAGCACGCCGTCTATCCAGTTTGCGCTGGTTTTCCTTTCTATCATATCGTGTACAGACAGCATATGCCCCCTTTCAAACCCCATGCAATGGGAGACAAAAGACCAAGGCGCAAGCTTGCGATACGCCGTGATACGCTGCAGCATGATATAATAGTTTGGACTATATTCATCAGACGCCAGAAACACAGGCCGGCCTTGCCGATCCCAAAAGGTCCTGGCCTGATTTTAAAAAAGTGGTCCGTCGTGAGTGTTAGAATCTGGCCTCCTTTTGACATAAGAGGAGGTGATTATGAGCGGCAAACGGTATTCAGCGGAATAGATTATCGGGAAGCTTCGAGAGGCCGAGGTTCGGCTTT
>JBCDBL010000175.1:0-5645 GCA_039183635.1 Pseudomonadota bacterium | reverse complement strand
GGGATACCGATGCGCCTAGACAAAAGACTTTTT
This sequence comes from Pseudomonadota bacterium, assembly GCA_039183635.1. GTDB lineage: Bacteria > Pseudomonadota > Alphaproteobacteria > Caulobacterales > Parvularculaceae > JBCDBL01. The sequence continues at coordinate 5,612 of JBCDBL010000175.1, read as the reverse complement.
TATACGGTAAGCGCTAGCGCTGTTGTTGTCGCAATGACTTACAGCGCACCTATTTTTGCGCAGGAACAAGAAACAGGCGCAACGGAAACGATCATCGTAACGGCCCAAAAACGCGAACAATCGCTCCAGGACGTTCCAATCGCGGTTACGGTGTTCGATGAACAAGCCATCGAAATACAAAGGATCGATGAGCTTCAGGATTATGTTTTAAAGACGCCTAATGTTGGCTTCATCGAAACCGGCAATAGAAGTCGCGCGCGTCTCGGCATACGCGGCATCACAAATCTCGGCGGCGACACCAACACGACAGGGATCTACATAGACGAATTCAACGTCGCCCCATCAAGCAGTACGCGTACATTCGACGTGAACCTTTTCGACGTAGAGCGTATTGAGGTTTTGCGGGGCCCCCAGGGCACTTTTTTCGGTCGCAACACCCTTGGCGGCGCCTTGAACATCACAACAAAGAAACCATCGGCCGACAGCTTTAGTGGCAACATCACCGGAGAATACGGCACGTTCGACCACCGCATGGTGAAATCCTCAATTAACGCCCCACTGTCGGATAAAGCGGCGCTCAGGGCGTCCGCCTACTACCAGGCGGACGATGGTTATATCGACAATGTCGGTCCATCCGGCCGCGGCAACGACCATGAAGATGTCGGCGCCAGACTCGCAATACGCGTTACGCCTACGGATAACTGGACTATAGACGCCAGTGGCTCTTATGTGAAATACAAACAGGGTGCGAACAACACCGTACCCAATGGGCGCTTCCTCGTCATACAATTAGAAGGTTATGTGGACCTCATCAATGCAGCTGTCGACAGCGGCGCCGCAAGTCTACCACGCCTGCCAGTCGATGAAGTCGGCTTTCTCCCCCAAAACGAAGACACAATATCCACCAACACAGACGTCAATTCGGAAAATGAGACTTTTATACTGACGCTACGAAATATTTTCGATATTGGCGAACACTCTTTAACATCCGTTACTGGATATATTGAAACGGACTATTTCGAACTCTTCGACGGAGACCAGTCATCTTTCAATTTAATTGAATCAAGCTTGACAAGCGAGCTTAAGAGCTTCAGTCAGGAAATACGACTAGACGGACCAATCGCACAAGGTCTCTACACGCTTGGCTTTCTTTATGCAGACGATGAAATCTCATCGGAAAGCCTGCAAGTCATTATGAATGACGGCGTGTACTTTCCTTTATTCGCTGCAGCGAGTATCAGTGAAGGTGTTTTTACAAGATCAGCGCCGAAGAATTCAACGCGCACGCTCGCCGCTTTCGGGCAAATCGAATGGCCATTGACCGAAAAACTAACGGTTGGAGTTGGCGGCCGATACACCAACGACAAGATCGAAAATTTTAACATCGCATTCGGCCAAACGTCAGGCACGGTGAGCCTTCCAGCCGCTGAAGAGACATTTACGGACTTTTCAACAAGTCTGGTGGTAACGTATGAAGCGACGGACGATGCAACAGTATATGGATCGATAAAGCGCGCCTATAAGCCAGGCGGCGTGCGTGTGATTTCACTCGGCGAGTTCAAGTTCGATGAAGAAGAAGCCTGGACTTATGAACTGGGCTTGAAGGTAAACGCTCTAAACGGACGGCTCAAAACCAACAGCGCTATTTTCTATACGGACTGGACGAATCTCCAGGTTAGCGCACGAGATCCAAATGCAATCGCAAGCGCAATTTTGAATGCAGCCGAGGCGGAAAATTACGGTTTCGAATTTGAAGCCACCGCATTCGTCACCGACAATTTCACGGTTGATCTTGGATTTGGATATCTTGAAGCGGAACTTGGCTCGTTCCCCAATGCACTGTCGGAAGCTGGAGATCTTTTTGACGCCAGCGGCAACAGAATTCCATTTTCGCCGAAATACTCTCTCAGTGTTGGCGCCCAGTATGACATGAAGTTAGGCGCCGACAAAGACGCCTACATTCGCGCTGAATATACCTATAAGGACGATCAATTTGGAGATGTTGAGAATACGGCGCGCGGTACAAATATTTTCAGCGGAACAAGCGGGGATTACGAAGTTACAAGCCGCGCCGTGCCGAGTTTCGGCATTGTAAATTTACGCGCCGGCGTCGACTTTAACGATTCTGTTGCGGTTTCGATCTCTGCCGAGAACCTTCTGGATGAGTTCTATATCACGGGCAGCCGCGCTTCCTCGATTAACCTTGGCGGCAATCTTGACGCCATAGGCCAACCAAGAACAGTCGTAGGCCGCGTTTCCGTCGACTTCTAATTTAAAGAGCAGTACTTGCACAACAAGGCGCACATGCATTGATTGGATGTCTGTGCGCCAACAGCAACAGCGCCATACAGGGCTTCGCGTTGCAGAATAGCAAGGCGGCGATCAGCTCCACCTGTGCAATGAAACTGTCTTGAAAGTTCGCCGATCACGCATCATTGATCAAAATAATATTGCCCCTTTAATGGGGACGTTCGCGCGCGTCTCAAGCCTATAAGTTGACAGCCGCCTAATCAGTTAGCAGATTTAACTTACCCAGTGTAGAGAAAGAACAAACTAACCTGACAAGCATTGAATAAGCCGGCTCAGCTGAGCCTGGCTGCAAGAACTTTATCCGGGTTTAATATGTTCTTTGGGTCAAGGGCTGTTTTGATGCTGCGCATCACGTCAACCGCCTCAACCCCATGCTCGTCCAGCAACTTCTCTCTCTTGCCGAGGCCGACGCCATGTTCTCCGGTGCACGTGCCGCCGACGTTAAGGGCGTAGGCGACAATCTCGTCGTTTATCGCAGCGGCTTTATCCCAAGCGCTCCGATCGTCCTTTGGCAGGACAAAAAAGATATGGAAATTGCCGTCCCCCACATGGCCGAGGATGGGCGCCGTCAATCCGGCTTTTTCGATCGAGCGCCGGGCCAGGGATATCGCCTCGGCCAGTTTTGAAATCGGCACGCAGATGTCAGTGACCCAAACGCGGCTGTCCGGGATCAAGGCCTTCGCCGCCGGCAGCGCTTCGTGGCGCGCTTTCCATAACCGAGCCCGATCCTCAGGGTCGGTCGCCCACTTAAAGCCCTGGCCGCCATGCTCGTCGGCGATCGCCTCCACCATCTCGGACTGTTCTTTGACGTAATCGGCGGAACCGTGGAATTCGATGAACAAAGCGTGCTTATTCGGAAGGTCCAGTTTCGAATGGGCGTTGCAGGCGGCGACGGCGGCGGCGTCCAACAGTTCGATGCGGGCGACGGGCACGCCGACTTGTATCGTGGAGATCACCGTCGTCACCGCGGCGTCGAGATCGTCGAACGCGCACACCGCGCTTGCCACCTCTTCCGGGCGGCCGTAGAGCCGTAACGTCAATTCCGTGATGACGCCGAGCGTTCCCTCGGACCCGACCAGCAAATGGGTCAAATCGTACCCGGCGGATGATTTGCGTGCGTCCGATCCTGTCTTGATCAAGCGCCCGTCCGCCAAAACCGCTTTCAGGCCAAGGGTGTTTTCCCGCATTGTTCCGTACCGAACGGCGTTCGTGCCCGACGCCCGGGTCGCCGCCATCCCGCCGAGCGTCGCATTGGCGCCCGGGTCAATGGGAAAAAACAGCCCCGTGTCCCGCAAATATGTGTTGAGGTCCTCCCGCGTCACGCCCGGTTCGACCACGCAGATCATGTCGTCCGGCCGCACCTCGCGTATTTTATTCATCTCCGTCGTGTCGATGCACAGACCGCCATGGGGGGCGGCCGTCCCGCCCTCCAAAGACGTTCCGGCGCCGTAGGGGATGATGGGAAAATTCAACTCGGCGCAGCATTGTACGGCCGCCACGATATCGTCGCTCGACCGGGCGAACAGCACCGCACTTGGCGGCGACAGATCGTGATGCCCCTCGCTGTCCCCGTGCTGGGCGCGCACCGCGGGACTGACGCTCAATTGCGCGCCGAATTTCGATTGCAAGATCTCTATGGGCGTATTCGCCATACGTCAGGCTCCGGCAGGTTGAAGGCGCGGTATCTTTAACCGCGCTGCTGCGACTGAAACAGGCGAAAAGCCTACAGGCCCAGGACCGTCCTGCAAAGCGGACCGCAGGGCCTTGCGCGTTATAAGCTTTATAGGCGCGGGATTAAGCGTGCGGATCAATCAACGTTAACGGACGCACGACAGCCGACCGGCGATCACGCCACGGGACCGCCGCCGGCTTTCCACCCTTTAAAGCCGCCTTCAAGGCAGACGGCGTCGTGCCCCATGTCCTTGGCGAGCTTGGTGGCGAAGGCGGCGCGGCCGCCGGACCCGCAGACCATGACGAGGCGTTTGCCGGAGACAAGCTCCGCCACGGCGAAGTCCGAGGCGGGGTCAAGGGCGAACTCCAGGCCGCCGCGGGGGGCGTGGACCGCGCCGGGGATGGCGCCGGCCTCCAGCTCCTTGCTGTCGCGCACGTCGACGAACACGACGTCGCCGCCGCCGGCCAGGGGCTTGGCGTCGTCGACGGAGATATGATCTATGGCCGCCTTGGCGGCGGCGATGAGGTCGGCGGAGGTGACTTTGCTCATGGGGGAGTCCTTTCAAAGTTGAGGGGAAGGGTCTGGCGCGCGCGCATCCACAAAAGCAGGAACCGGCTTTGTGATAATATACGCGCCAGGCAAAAAGCGAGCGCGTTTACAAGTCCACAGGTTGTAAACCCATTCTAGCGGATCGCAGCGATCGTTTGAATTTCAATCTTAAGCTTCGGGTCCAACAAGTCCGCCCGCACCGTCGCCCGGGCCGGCAGATTGTCAGGATCGATCCACGCGGCGTAGGCCTCTTTAAACGCGGCGTAGTCGTCAAAGGTGGCGACATAGACGGTGAATGACAAGATGTTCGATTTGTCGGTCCCCGCCTCGGCGAGCAGATCGTCGATTTGCTTGAAGATCTCATTCGTCTGCCCCGTAATATCCTTATCCCAGTTCTCAGCAATAAGGCCGGCAAGGTACACCGTATCGCCATGGACGACGGCTTTGGAGTATTGCGTCGGCACGGGATCAAATCGTTTTACGGTCATAGCCGTCTCCTTTCAGGTCGCAGGTTTTTCCAAATCAAGAGCAGTTTGCGTATGCGGAACGGCGCCCGCCTCGACGAGATAGTCGAGCAGACGCCCCGCCGCCGCGTCCGGCGAGAGCCCGACAAGAACTTCCCCCTGCCCTCCGCTCATCTCCGTAATCGCCTTCAGCCGCTCTTCGGCGCTGGCGTTCGGATCGACGGCCTTCAGCCGTTTCGGCCTGGGTTTGGCCGGCGCGGCGGTCCAGGGCGGCGCGGCGAGGTCGGACGCAGGGACGGCATGGGAGACGGCGTGAGGAACGATCCGGCCCCGGCGGGCCTTAGCGAAGGCGGACTGTCGCGGCGCCGGCGCCGCCCGGCCCACCGACACAAGCGCGGGCCGGCGCGCGCGCAGCCAGCGCCGGCGGCCGTTCGGCAACGCCAGCCGCACAACCATGCCGCCGGCTTTGATATCCACCACGCCGGCGCGGAACGTTCGCCGGCGCTGCCGTCCTATCTCGGCATGGGGCCAGGGGAGGCGACGGTGATCCCGCTCAAAGAGGGCGCTGATCCGACGGCGCCGCTGACGGAGCTTTTGACGGCGCGTCGGCCGGACCT
>JBCDBL010000174.1:0-5780 GCA_039183635.1 Pseudomonadota bacterium | reverse complement strand
TGGACCAACTACAAGGACTACTACTGCTGCGGATGACACTATGTCAATGCAAGAACAACAACAACAACTAGCGCCGCCCTTTGATGCTGTTGTTATGAATGCATGTTTTGGTATGCTGATGTTGCCCCCTTCAATCGCTTCATCCAGCTGAAACTCTTGAGGGATGACGAGGTAGCGCATCAGCAGGAATAGGGCGAGCGTTACGACCGCAGCGACGGGAAGAGAAAAAATCAATCGAGCAAGTGTCATAAACCGGGCCCCTAATCTTCTTCCGTCGCAACGGCGATTTGTCTTACGCCAGCGGCCTGAAGTTGGTCGAGCACGTCGACGAGATATTGTGCGTCAGAGTCCGCATCGGCCTGGATGACCGCACCGCCTTTTGGATTTTCCGCCCGCAGCCGTTCTGCTGCAAAGCGGACGCTGTCAACCTCAACTTCTTCCTTGTTGATCCAGATCTCGTTGTCGGCCGTAATCGCCACCAGAATAGCCGGCTTTTGATCCGTCGACGTCACAGCCGGCGGACGTATGACGTCTTGCCCCGGCTCCTTTACAAAAGTGGACGTCACGATGAAGAAGATCAACATGATAAAGACGATGTCGAGCAAAGGCGTCATGTTGACGTCGACGTCTTCTTCTTCTTCTCTACGCTTAAAAGCCATAGCTTTTTTCTCTCCGGGTGCGGCGCGCCGTTACAGACGTCCGCTTGAACTTAAAACTACCCCGCCGCCTGCGCAGCTTCGATGGAAATCGACACATTTGCTGCGCCGGCCTCCTTCGCCTGGTCGAGAACCTCCACCGCCAGGCCAGTCGCCGCCTCCGGCGCAGCCGAAATAATGACGCCGCCCTGGGGTTCTTCAGCGAGAAAACGTTCGACGTTCGCCCGCACAGCACGCCTGTCGATTTCGCGTACGCCGTTGACCACGATGCGATCCTCGGCGGAAATCGATATCACCATGGCTTTGGCGGTCGATTCCTGTTCATCCTCTTGATCGTCATCGGACGGACGGGCAAGGTCGATGCCCACTTCGCGGACGAATGTCGCCGTCACGATGAAGAAGATCAGCATGATGAAGACAATGTCGAGCAAAGGCGTGACATTAACGTCTGCCTCGTCATTCGGACGCGTTCTTTTACGTTTCATAGCCATGATGCGTACGGTCCGTTCTATTGCAATTCGAGATCGTCGGCGAGCTTCTCGACGGAGCGCTTGGCCCGACGATCAAGAACGTTCGACAAAAATACACCGGAAAGAGACGCGACCATGCCCGCCATCGTTGGGATCGTCGCCTTCGATACGCCGGACGCCATCGCGCGCGCGTTGCTCGACCCGGTCACGGCCATGACGTCAAAAACCTCGACCATGCCTGTAACCGTACCCAAAAGCCCCAACAGCGGGGCGATCGCAACCATGGCCTTAATAAGCGACAAGGACCGCTCAGCCTCAATGCGCACTTCAGACAAAAGCCTTTCGCGCACAGCATGGGCATACCAACTTTTATGGTCTGTCCGCGCTTCCCAAGCCCGTTTCGCCCGTTTGGCGAGCGCGCCGTAGCCCGTGGAGAAAAACCAGAACCGCTCCACAATCAGAGCCCACATGACAAATGTGGCGATCATGATAATGAAGAGGACCTGTCCGCCGGTCTCAAGAAAGTCGATAAGACCGGCGTATGCGTTGACAGGATTGAGAGCCTCTAACATGAGACGGGGTTCCCTCTGTTAAGGCTTAGCGGTTCTCAGCATGCTCGGCGATCATGCCGGCGGCTTGCTCTTCCAAGATTTGCGACACGCGGCGGCTCGCGCCGTTCGCAAAAGAGTGAAGCAACAAGAGCGGCACAGCGGCGACGAGACCAAGAACTGTCGTAACAAGCGCTTGCGAAATACCGCCCGCCATCAGCTTAGGATCGCCCGTACCGAAGAGCGTGATCGCCTGGAACGTTTGGATCATACCTGTAACGGTGCCAAGCAGACCGAGAAGCGGCGCCACAGCAGCGAGCACTTTGACGGTGTTGAGGCCGCCTTCAAGCTTCGGCAGCTCCTTCAAAATGGCGTCGTCCAGTTTCAGCTGAAGCGTTTCGACATCGGCGTTGCGATTGGCTTCATACGCCATCATGACACGACCGAGCGGATTGCCCTTATTCGGCTTTTGCTTGCGCATCTGGCTTTTCACAGCCCCTTGCGTCGCATTCAAAGTGATCAGTTTCCAAACGCCGATTAGGACGCCGAACGCCGCAAGGCCGATAACAATGTATCCGACAAGGCCGCCCTGGTTGATGCGTTCCACCAAATTCGGCGCTTCGACAAGCAGGCTGAGAAGTTGACCGCTTGATGGATCGATCACGCCTTTGACAACGCCGTCGCCGTCATAATTAAAGACGCGGCCGGCTGCGGAGCGCGCTTCCTGGCCAGGTTGGCGCTGCAGAAACACCAGGCGCTGCGTGCTGATATCGTACTTCAGATAATTCGATCCGCTGAACGCTGTAAACGGTCCTATGCGAACAACATCGCGATCCTCAGAAAGACCTTCCTTGTTTTCGATGCCGGCGGTAAAGCGCGCGACCTTGGATTGCTGGAGCATTTCTTCCATCTGCACCAGCCACAAGCTGCGCAGCTGGTCGATCCGAGGCAATGTGCGGCTTTGCGCAATTTCGGTCAAAGGATCGCCGCGCCCGGGAATTTGCGCGCTGATCAAAGACGACTCCAGTTGCGCCCGGGTTTCAGCCGCCGTACTGCGGGCGGCGCCGAACAATTCGCCGAATTCGCCCTGGCGTTCCGCCAGCTGAGCGTCGAGCTCGGCGATTTCACGTTCGTTTTCGTTGAATTCCGATTCAAGCTGATTGGAGCGGGCCTCAGCGGCGGCGACCTGCTGACGCAAACGATTTAGTTCCGCCTGCTGCTGGTTGCGACGCTTGCGAAACTCCGCTTCGCGCTGACGATTTTCTTCAGAGACCTGGCCTTGTTCACGGCGTATGGCGCGCAAGACATCGTCCAAAGACACCGCCTCTTGCGCAGTCGCCATAGAGATGACGGGAGCCCCCATGATATTCGCCGTCAACGCAGCCGCGCCGAGGCAAACAGAAAGTCCTAAGACACGTACGAATTTCATTTCTCTGTTTCCTTTGTTCTCGCGGAAGACGGCCTACTCGACGGCCTCAGGCGCCGGCGTCGGGATCGGCAGCAGATCCGGCGGAATCTGTTCGTTCGCCATACGAATGCCGGTTTTCACCGACTGCAGATAGGAGGAATCCAGCGGGATCCACTTACCAGCGGTCCTGTCCCACACGCCCATTTCAGAATCGTCCTTGGCCTTGTAAATGAGGATAACACGGCCAATGCGCAGATAATCGACGCGCTTGCCTTCGGTGTTGCCGATCAAAACATCTTCATAGGCCTCAATCGTGCGGCCATACTCGTTTTCAATGGCGAACGCCTCCATCAGCGAGCGATATTTTTGGGCCGCCGTCGCGTTGGCGTCATCTAAAAGCGTATTCAAACGCTCCACCCGCCCCATGCGCTCGGTGCGCAGGAACGGCATGTCCGCTTCGACAAAGCGGGAAATTGCGCTGAGCATATCCTCAATCATCGGGAAAATATCGCGCTGAAGGTTCGCGACCTCGTCGATATCCGTTCTGAGCTGAACGATTTCACGCTCCTGCGCTTCAACCTGGCGTTCAAGCGACTCGTTATAGCGCGTCAAACGCTCATATTGCTTCAGCGCGTCTCTAAATTCCCGCACCAAAGCCTCGGTTTGCTCATCAATGGTGTTGATGCGCTCCTGCGAAGCGGCGGATTGGTTCGCCGTCTGCTGACTTGTATTAATCGCCTCGCGCAGCTGCGCATGCGCCGGAGCGATTGCGATTGCGCTTAACAGCGCCGCCGCCGCCGCAGATTGACCAAATTTCATAACTCGTTCCATATCTCGCCTCTTCTGCAGAGATTTCTTGAAAACCTGCCGGCGCTTAATAAAGCACCGACTCCACTCCGACATTCGCGACCCCGCCAAGCACGCCACACACTGAGACGCCATAGCCCGGCACAAGACCGCGACTGTAGAAAACCAAAATTAAGATTGCACTGTTGAGCGTATAATCAGGCATAAATTAACGCTCGCAACGTTTCTCGCCCCTCGAAAGACGTCGCGATCATAATACGCTCTTATTAACTCCACCTCCGCTTTTTGAGTTTTGGCACAATCTTACAGACCATGAAAACCTTAACTCAACCCCCAACGAGCAAATCTTATACCGCTCCGCCGCCTCTCGCCAGCTTAATCTTCTTAAATTCCTACCTGCGATGTAAGTTTTAAAAGGCAATGACGCCATTAACGTCAAATCCCGCCATCACCTTTCCAACTGCAGATTGATCAGCCTTGCGGCGCATATTCTTAAAGACGCAACACCTTAAAATTTAACCAAATTATGCGACGCCCTTTGTGCCAAACTAACATTCGTTCCAAAAAGTTACAACATCTGGAACCGTAGCATTTTTATGGCAAACACTTGCGAACGCCTCGCATGCGCAACACATGCCGCGCGCTCGCATATTCCGAGAAATCAAGGGCGCTATGAATACAATAAAGATTGGCTGGGGTGGCAGGATTCGAACCTGCGAATGACGGGATCAAAACCCGTTGCCTTACCACTTGGCCACACCCCAACGGTGCGAAAAATCCGCGCTTTACCTGGCGTTTCGGACCGCTTCACAGCCTACGCCAGACAGGGCGCGTAGATAACGTTTTCGCATCGCGAAAGCAATGCCCTGTCTTGCGTTTTCGCAAATACGCGAACACGTCATCGCATTCGCAGCTCTTACAGACGCATTAAGATATTGCGCAGTCGATAAGCCCTAGTTATAGAACGCAACTTAATCGGAGTGTAGCTCAGCCTGGTAGAGCACTGTCTTCGGGAGGCAGGGGTCGTGAGTTCGAATCTCGCCACTCCGACCATCGTCCCAATATTTTAGCCAGCCCGGCCCAGTCACGTTTGTTCCGTACTCAGTGCAAATTATCGCCTGCAAACCAAATCAGGGTCCGCCATAAGGCTGGGCTTGCCGAAAGGAGGCGGCTTCGCGATCTACACGCATTGTCAAACTACGATCATTTTGGATTTTCAAACGATTTTCCCTGACGATTTTGTCTATGAAGGCGACCGCGCCATACACTTTACACCGAATGAAGAACTTCCGCTGGATAAGCTGGGACTCTTAATCGAAAGGGCGCTTACGCACCATCTCAAGCGATCCAGTGTGGATGTGCTTTCAAGCGCCTCGCAGACGAGAGAGCAAAACCCAAATACACTGAAAACGTAAACTAAGCATCTTCCTTTGTTCTCCCCCTTGAATAATTCGGGAACACCGGCCTGTGAAACTGGCGAAGCGACAAGCTCAGTACTGACGAATCGGCAACGCTATTGCCAATGTCGTTATCAGTTTTACGCAAAGACCGCGAGAACGAAGCCCTTGATCTGCCGGTCCTATCAGGCGATGCTGACGGCAAGCGCTAGGCCTCTTGAGGAATGTCGTGTTACAGAGAGGGCCGCAGCGCGACCAAGGGGTATGGGGGCCTTTTATGATTGCGCTTGTTGTTTGGGTGATCGTTATCGCAGTTGCAGCGTTAATCGATGTACCGCTTTATTGGTTTACAGTTTCCGCACCTTACGGCTTCGCCCTTCTGTCTGGGTTACTGGCGCTTTACGCCGCCATCCAGCTGGAACGCGCGCGCATGGTGCATGACGCGCCCTTCTTCACCGGAATGCCAGTCGATGGGTTTTTAAGCGTGTTGATCG
>JBCDBL010000173.1:0-5960 GCA_039183635.1 Pseudomonadota bacterium | reverse complement strand
TTCATCCCGATTTCGTAGTTGGTGAGATTCTCAGGGCCAAAGCTTGGAGGCGTGAGGCCGCCGGTGAGCTGCAGGCCGCCGGGGCGGTATCCGGTTGAAACGACGCCATAAAGGTTGATGTCCGGAACAGGCTCCCATTTCGCACCGATACGCCAGGTGGTCTTTTCAAATGAGTCCTCAACCCGCTCGCTCGGCAAACGGGCGGGCCACAAGGTGATGAGACCGGCGAGCGTGCCTTGCAAAGCGGCGATTTCAGGCGTTAACGGAACGGTTTCCGTAATATCCGGGTCGGCAAGCGCGCTCAATGTGACAAGCTCAATCGAACCGCTGCTGCGTTGTTCGATTTCATCGCGGTTATACCGCGCACCCGCAAAAACGGACACAGTATCGGTAATGTCGTACTCGACTTCGGCAAACAGGGCGAACGCAGTCTCTTCCGTTTCAAGATTATCCCCAAACAATTGCAGATTGTTCGGAAAAATCGAAACATCCCCTGGAAGCGTCACCGGCGGAAAAGGCGGTATCAGATCGAGCGGAACGCCCCCGGGCAGTCTGTAGAACTGGTCCACTTCCGTCCCGGAGAAAAGAGCGTTCGTGATCAGATTGTCCGCCTTTGCGGCATAGGCGCCGACCGTCCAGCTCAATGCGGCGTCGCCGGAGCTTTGCAGTCGAATTTCCGTACTGACGAAGTCCGCCGTGTCGTTTTGCACGAGGGCGACCGCGTCCAGTTCGGACAGATCGTTGTCTTCTTCGCGATTGACCTCGCTGTCCAGATATCCGCTCACCCAGACAAGGTCCATATTGTCGAAGGCGTAGTCGAACCGCAAGATGGCGAGGATATTCTCCGTATCAAAACCCGTCGGCGAATTCAGCTCCACCGTGTCGTTTTGCCGGGGAAAAAGCTCGCTGGGGCCCGCCGGAATGCTTCCGGGCGCAAAAAACGGATTGACCCCGGCGTCGACAAGATCGACCAGCAAATCCAACCCGGTATCAAGATCTCCGTCGGGGATGAAGTTCGCCAGCCCCTGCTCATGCTTGTCGTAGGTGAGCGTGGCGTTGACGGACAGCCGATCTGTAAGGTCCCCGACAAATTTCAGGCGTCCGCCATACGTATCTGAGTCATTTTTTCCGCCTGCGGAGCCAATGTTCTCGATATACCCGTCGCTGTGGTCGTAAAAGGCGGAGGCGCGAACGCCCATGCCCGGTTTTATCGGGATGTCCACCCCGCCGCGCAGCCCGTAGCCGCCAAAGTTCTCGACTTTGACTTCGCTATATCCGCCAAGCTCGTCGCCGATGTCTCTGGTGGTGATGTTGAAGGCGCCCGCAATCACGTTTCGACCGAACGTGGTGCCCTGCGGACCGCGGAGGACTTCAATCCGTTCAATATCGTCAAACCGAACGGCGGCCCCGGCCGTCGAATTTGCGGAGATCTCAAACCCGTCAATGTAAATGCCGAAGGTTCTCTGCGAGCCCCCAAGGCCGGCGATGCCGCGGACGGTGATGTCCGTAAAAATGGGGCTGAGGCCCTCGTTGATCGCAACGCTGGGGCTCAGCAATGCGATGTCCGTGAGCGTGTCGATCTGCAGGTTATCGATCTCGTCAGCCGTAAACACCTTAATGGACGACGGCACATCCTCCAGAAATTCCTCCCGCTTCTGCGCCGTGACGACGATGCGCTCGACGCCGCCGGTCGCCGTCTCGTTTAACGTGGCTTGCGCCATGGCGACGCCGGAAACGCCGGCGAGCACAATTGGAGCCAAGCTCCCGGCAAAAAATGTAATCGTTTTCATTTTCGTTCCTCCAATGCGCCGACGGCCGCGCCCGTTGATTTTTTCATTCAAATTGAGGTGATGAGATATGCCCTAGTGATACATTGTACGCATTCCACGGGATCATCCACCGCATTGTGGCTCAGCGCATCGAAATTTTTGGCGCTGTTACTAAAAGCGCACAGTTCAGGACGCCCATCGGCGTCTAATCGAGCAAATAGTGTTTTAATTCAAACGCTTAACTGTTTATTGCCAAAAGGTCGCGTTGCGCGGCCGCACTATTTTAAAAACAGACCCGATATGCGTGCGCAGTTGCTCGCCCGGTTTTTTAACCCTGACAAACATTTTCCGCCGATAGAAGCGGATATAAAGGCTTTTAACATGTAATCTTTACAGTGAGCATGGGTGTAAAGCCATTCCACCTTCCACGAGATGCGCCATAATGCACCGCAAGTTCAAACGGGGCCCTTAAACGCAAAATCGGCGCTTCATGTTTCTGTCGAGCCGACGCAAGCCGGCCCTTCACACCAACACATACAAATAATCGCAATTTTAATTAAACGCTGAAACGAATTTTCATCGAGTTTAAAAATCCCCTCCCTATGCTGCGTCGCATCTGATGCAAACGACCTCCCAGGACATGGAATGCTGCCCTCTCTAAGACTTATGCTGCTTGTTTTGATCGCCTCGGCCTTCGCGCCGGGCAACCCGCTGTTCGGCCTTCGGCTGGGCGCCGCGCCGGACCCTTACGAAATGCTGCCGATCAAAGCGTGTGAGGAGATCACCATGTCCTGCATCATCGGCGGCCGGGCGCTTTACGGCCTGCGGGTTCAGGCGGCGTTTGTGGCGGGGCTCGCCTACGATTGGCTGGCGGTGGAAGCCCAGGGCCGGATCAACGCCCCAAGGCTGCCGGACGGCTTCAGCTTGCCCTTTGCGCCGACGGAGCATATGTCGATGCCATCGACAGACGCTTCGCCGGACGCCTATGACATTTGATTCCATAGCCGAAGATTTCGACCTCCTCGACGATTGGGAGGATCGGTACCGCTACATTATCGACCTTGGCAAAAACCTTGCGCCCCTCGGCGAGGAGAACCGCGACGAGGCCCATCGGGTGCGCGGCTGCGCCAGCCAGGTTTGGCTGACGGCGGAGGCAAGCGCGGCATCCGATCCCGTCGTCACGTTCCGCGGCGACAGCGACGCCCATATCGTGCGTGGACTGATCGCCATTGTGATTGCGCTTTACTCCGGCAGGACCGCTTCTGAAATTCTCGCCATCGACCCCAAAGCCGCGTTCGCAAAATTAGACCTTGAACAGCAAATCACCCCCCAGCGGTCGAACGGGCTTTTCTCCATGGTCGAGCGGATGCGCGCCCATGCCGAAGCAGCGCAGACGGATCGGTAGCAGCGCCGCACGACCATGGCGAACATCTCAGCGAGACCCGTGCACGAAGTCAGCCGATAAAAACGCTTGCTCCTACAGCCGCTGTAGGGTGTAGAAGCGAAATTCAATAACAAATCAGGTTTGATGAGGCTGATGTCGCACCTTCCGGCTGGGCATTTGTGCATTTCTGCGTTGATTGCGCTGGCGGTCTTGCTCTCGCCTGCGGCATCTGCAGGGCATGCTGATGAACACCTGCGCGCCGCGTGTTTCATTGCGCACAGCGCCGAAGCGCTTTCGCCAATCCCTTCCGGCGAGCACGATCACGGCCATCATGTCCATAGCTGCGGCGCCTGCCATATTCATATGCATCGCAAAGACGCCGCTCCGGAAACACCGCCCTTCAGCGCCCAGGCAAAATTGCGGCCGCCGCGTGTCGCCATACCCTTACGCGCGCCGCCCGGCGCGCTCTTTCGTCCCCCCAAAGCTTGAAACTGCATGACCTTGCAGGCCGGCTCGCGGGCCTGCCTTCCATACGTTTCAAGCTAGAGGACGCCATAACATGTCAGACCTTCACCGCAGCACAGCGCTCGCGCTCGTGCTAACCACGCTCGCTTGCGGGCAGACCTTCGCCAATCCGCCCAGTGCGGACGAACATGCCCATGGCGAAGGCGAACATCATGACAACCATGATCATTCAAAAAAACTCGACACGATTGTCGTACAGGCGACACGTTCAGGACGCCTGCAACAGAACGAACCGCTCCGTGTTGAGATTATAAACCGTGAAGAAATCGAAGAAAAAGCGATCATGCGGCCCGGTAATATTGCGACGCTCGTCAATGAGACTGGCGGAATTCGCGTGCAAGTAACATCCCCAGCGCTCGGCGCTGCAAATATTCGCGTCCAAGGTCTTTATGGCCGCTATACGCAACTGCTGGCCGATGGCCTGCCTCTGTATGGCGGCCAAGCCGCCTCGATCGGGCTTCTTCAGATCCCGCCGACAGATCTCGGCCGTGTCGAAGTGATCAAGGGTTCAGCCGCCTCGCTTTACGGAGCCTCGGCCATGGGCGGCGTCATCAACCTCGTCTCCCGCCGTCCCGGCGATGAACCCGAAAGCGAAATCCTGTTCAACCTAACCTCCAGGAACGGACAGGACCTCACCGCCTATAGCGCGCGGCCCCTTTCTGACAGGCTCTCCGCCTCATTGACCGCCGGAGCCCATAGACAAGACCTTGTGGATTTCGACGGTGATGGCTGGATCGATATGCCGAGCTATGAGCGCTGGACCGCCCGTCCACGGCTCTTCTGGCAAGACGACAGCGGCGCGGAAGTCTACGCCACGCTCGGCTTTATGACAGAACAACGCGACGGGGGCGCCCGCGAAGGCCGCACCGTCCCCGATGGCGGATTTTTCCCGCAAAATCAGGACACGACGCGCCTTGACGGCGGATTGATCGCGCAAACCCCTCTGACCTCAGAGCTTTCGGGCCAGGTTCGCGCGTCAGCGATGGTTCAGGATCATGAGCACCGCTTCGGCTCCCTCATCGAAGACGATCGCCATGAAAGCTATCTTCTGGAGGCCTCAATCACTGGAAATCACGCCCGCACCGGCTGGGTTTTCGGCGCTGCCTGGCAGTCGGAAATCTATAGCACAGACGCTTTTCCCGTGTTCGACTACACCTATGACGTCCCCGGTCTTTTCGGGCAGGTGGATCACGATCTGACCGACGATCTCGCCGTATCGCTGAGCGCCCGGCTCGATGACCACAGCGTATATGGGACGCAATTGAGTCCGCGCCTGTCGGTGCTGTACCGGCCCGGCGCCTGGACGATCAGGGGCTCTGTCGCAGAAGGCTTTTTCGCACCGACGCCGTTCGTCGAGGAGATCGAAGCCGCAGGTCTGTCGCGGTTGGAGCCGCTCTCAGGGATCGTGGAAGAGACCGCGCAAACCGCCTCGCTGGATATTGGTTGGCGCGCCGGCGGTTGGGAGACGAACGCCACGTTCTTCGCCGCCGATGTCGATGGCGTAACGCGGCTCGAACCTTTTGCAAGCGCGCCGGGCGGCGTCGCAGATCGGGTCCGCCTCGTCAATACGAACGGAACGACGGAATTTCGCGGAACCGAACTCCTGCTGCGCTATCTGTGGCGCGATTTCAAACTGACGGGGAGTTATCTCTACATCGACTCCAGCGAGCCGGCTGAAACAGGCGCCGGTCGCCAAGAGGTCGCACTTACGCCAAATCATACTGCAGGCATGGTCGCCATGTGGGAGCGCCATGGCGCGTTCCGTCTCGGTCTGGAGATGTATTACACCGGGGAGCAACGCGTCGAGAATAATCCGTTCAGAACCGTGAGCGATTCTTATCTCGACATCGGCCTGCTTGGCGAAATCACCACTGGTCCCGCCAGCTGGTTCATCAATGCAGAGAACATTCTCAACGTGCGTCAGACACGCGAAGACCCGCTTGTGCGTCCAACCCGCGCCCTGAGCGGGCAATGGACCACCGACATCTGGTCGCGCAATGATGGCTTCATCGTCAATGGCGGCGTTCGTCTGCGGTTTTGATCGCCAACAAGCCAAACGTGATTTTTAAGATCTGTTCGCCGGACGAGATCGGACCGCACTGCGCGCAAAGCCGCGCCTGGGCGCGCCTCAGCGCCCAGCGCCCGATCCTTGGCGATCAGAACGGACCGTCCCCGATCGGCCCGTAGGTACTGAGAATATTCGGCGGCGGCAGCGCTTTACTTGCGTGGCCGAGAGATCTATTTTGCTGCAAATAGTTCTTACTATTATCTGGGGGCGATAT
>JBCDBL010000172.1:0-5969 GCA_039183635.1 Pseudomonadota bacterium | reverse complement strand
TTTCGGAGATGACAAGCCCTTCATGACGCAGACGTAAAAGGGCGCTGCGGATGGGGCCTTTGCCGAGGCCGTAGCGTTCCGCCGCTTGCTGCTCCGTCACGACGGTCCCCGGCGCGAGGACGCATTTCAAAATGTCGCTTTTGAGGCGCCGATAAGCTTGGGCGCCCAACTCCGATGAGCTGTCTTGGCCGTCTTCCGAGGCGCCGACGGGCGCGGCTGGGGCGAGCGATTGGTGAGCCATTTGTGACATGTTATAGTTCTATCCCGTTCTTCAGAAGCCTGCAACCGTGACCTCGCGTGGCAAGCCGTTCCGCCGGTTTTAGTCAGAAATTTGCGGTTTATGAGGGGAGAGGAGAGCATTTTCCTCGAATATTGAATTCTATTTTCTAACATGTTAGATTTGAGTAAATGAGAGGCGCGCAGAGGCGCACCTAGATCACAAGATCCATTTTCGTCACGGAAACCAAGATATTATGGCGTTAAATCCGAGCGACGTGCTTCTGAAGCCGCTGACCATCAAAAATGTCACTATTCGAAACCGCATCATGTCGACGGCGCACTCTTCGGGCTTTGTCCAGGGCGGTCTGCCCCAGGAGCAATATCGCCGATACCAGGAAGAAAAAGCCAAAGGCGGCGTGGGCATGACCATGATCGCCGGCACGTCCTCGGTGACGCCGGACTCGCCGAACAAGGAGGCGGGGCACGTTGACATTTCAAACGACGAGATCATCCCTTATTTCCAGGAGTTGGCGAAGGTCATCCGCAAGCACGGCGCGGCGGTGATGGCGCAGCTCGGCCATATGGGCCGGCGCGCGATCTGGGATCGGGACTATTGGCTGCCCATTATTTCCGCCTCCACCGTCCGGGAGCCGACCAACCATTCTTTCCCGAAGGAAGCCGAGGACTGGGACATTCGCCGTCTCATCAAGGGCTTTGGCGAGGGGGCGCTGCGCTGCAAGCAGGGGGACATGCAAGGGGTGGAAATCGGCGGCGCCTATATGCATCTTGTCGAACAGTTCATGTCGCCGCTCTCCAACAAGCGTACGGACAAATATGGCGGCAGCCTTGAGAACAGGACCCGGTTTCTCGTCGAGATTCTGGAGAGCATGCGGGCCCACGCCGGCGACGACTTCGTCATCGGTGTCCGGATTTCCGGGGACGAGCTGCGCAAGGGCGGCCTCACTCAGGACGAGGCCATTGTCGTGTGCAAGGATTTGTCCGAGCGCGGTCTTGTGGACTACCTCTCCGTGATGGGCGGGGAGGCCCAGGACCATATCTCCCACCCGACGGCGATGCCCGGCATGTCCTATCCGGTTGCGCCGTTCCTGTATTTGGCGAGCGCCGTTAAACAGGAAGTGGACGTCCCGATTTTCCACGCCCAGCGCATCACGGACGTTCAGACGGCGGCGCGCGCCGTCGGCGAGGGCCATATCGACATGGTGGCGATGACGCGCCCGCACATGGCTGACCCGCACATCGTCAACAAGATGAAAGAGGGGCGTGAGGACGATATCCGCCCCTGTGTCGGCGCCAATTATTGCATCGATCGGTTTTACATCCGCGGCCAGGCGCGCTGCCTGCACAACCCGGCCATGGGGCGGGAGCGGGAGATCCCTTACGTTTTTTCGCCGGCGGAGGAGAAAAAGAAAGTCGTCATCGTCGGCGCGGGCCCCAGCGGCCTGGAGGCGGCGCGGGTCTGCAAATCCCGAGGCCATGACGTCGTTCTGTTCGAGCGCGATGCGGTGACCGGCGGTCAGGTGAATCTCGCCGCCAAATCGCCGCGGCATGAGGCTCTTGCGAACGTCGCCCAATGGCTGGACCTGCAGGTGAAGAAGCTTGATGTCGATCTTCGGCTTGAGACGGAGGCGGACGAAGGCATGGTGCTGCGCGAAGCCCCCGACGTCGTCATCGTCGCCACAGGCGGCGACCCGGCGACGGCCGGCGTCAAAGGCGCAGAGCACGGCGTCTCCACCTGGGACATTCTGTCCGGCGCGGTGGAGCCCGCCGAGCATGTTATCGTCTATGACGACAATGGTGAGCACCAGGCGCCCCAGTGTGCGGAGTTTTTAGCGGCGCGCGGTGCGAAGGTGGAGTTCATCACCCATGACCGCGCCATGGGGCAGGACATCGGCCTTACCGAAGCCGCGCTTTATCGTAAGAACCTCTACAAGCTCGACGTTCTGTTCACCCCTGACCAGAAGCTCATCGAGATCTACCCGGAGGGCAATCGCCTCGTCGCGGTCCTGCAGAACGCCTATACTGATGCTGAGGAGGAGCGCGTCGCCGATCAGATCGTGATTGAAAACGGCACATTGCCACGGGAAAAACTGTATTTCGGCCTGAAAGAGCAATCGCGCAACCAGGGCGAGGTGGATCTCCACGCCCTTATCGCCGGCCGACCGCAAGATGTCGTGAACAACGCCGACGGCGCGTTTCAGCTGTTCCGGGTGGGGGATGCGGTGACATCGCGAAACATTCACGGCTCGCTCTATGAAGCGGTTCGTCTTTGCAAGGATTTGTAAACGGTGAGCGTCCCCGGCCTCATATTTCTGGCGGGTCTTCTGCTTGCGGCGGCGGGCGCGGCGCGGCGCGTCCTGTTGTGGCGGCGCGGCCGGCCGGCGGATGGGGAGGGCGTTCTTGCGGGGCTCGCCAGTATTCCGAAACGGTATTTCCATGACGTGCACGACGTGGTTGTGCGCGATGGCCGCGCGGCGCGAATGCATATCTTCGCCGCCGGCGGGTTTGTCGCGACCTGCGGTCTGATTTTCATCGTCCATGTCCTGGGCGTCGCGCCGACGGTTTTGGCCGTTGCGACGCTCGCCGCCGCCGGCGTCATGGCCCTCGGCGCCGTGATGGCCTGGCGCCGGCGGCGGGTCTCCCGGCCGGGCCGGCTCTCCAGCGGCCCCTATGACATTCTGCCCTACGCGCTCGGCGCGTTCGCCGTGTTCTATCTTTTGAGCACGGCGCCGCTCCTCGGTCTTGGCGGCGTGTCCTGGGGCTCCCCTGCGGGCCTGGCGTTGCTGGGGCTCGGCGTGTTTGGAACGGCGTTTCTTATTCCCGGCCTCACCGTCGGGCCGATGCGCCACGCCTTCGCCGGCGCCGCCCATCTGGCGTTTCATCCGCGGGGCGAACGGTTCGGGGCTGCACGGTCGAGCGGGCTGAAGCCCCTTGATCTTGAAGCGGACAAGCTGGGTGTCGTGACGCCTGAGGATTTCACCTGGCGCCAGTTGTTGTCCTTCGACGCCTGCGTCCAGTGCGGCCGGTGCGAGGACGCCTGCCCCGCCTATGCGGCCGGGGCGCCGCTCAACCCGAAAAAGCTGATTTTCGATCTTTGGGCGACGGGCGCCGGCGACCCTGTCGCGGGGACGTACGCCGGTCATCCGTACCCTGGCCTTGAGACCGCGCCGCCGGCGACAGCGGACACAGGAGCGCCGGTGATTGATCGCGCGGGCGGTGTGGCGGCGGAGACGCTTTGGGCCTGCACCACGTGCCGCGCCTGCGTCGAGGAATGCCCGATGATGATCGAGCATGTGGACGCCATCGTCGATCTGCGCCGGTTCGAAACGCTGGAGAAGGGCGCGACCCTCGGCAAGGCGGCGGAGGCGTTGGAAACGTTGGCCGAGACGGACACCGTATCGGGCAAGGGCCTGGGCGACCGCCTCAACTGGGCGAGCGATCTTGGCCTGCCGCTGGCGCGCGACGCAAAGCGGTTCGACGTTCTTGTGTGGCTTGGCGAGAACGCCTTTGATCTGCGCGGACAGAAGACCCTGCGCGCCTTGATCGATGTCCTGCGCGCCGGCGGCGTCGACTTCGCGGTTCTGGGGGCGGAGGAGCGCGATATCGGCGATATCGCCCGACGCCTTGGCGATGAAGCGGGGTTTCAGAGGCTGGCGCGGGAAAATATCGCGACCCTGTCGCGCTACGATTTCAACCGTATCGTGACGAACGACCCCCATGTGCTTCATGCTTTCGCCAACGAATACCCGGCGCTGGGCGGCGATTACGACGTCGTTCACCACACGACGTTCGTCGCCGAGCTGATCGAGGCGGAGGCGCTGGTCTTAGGTCCCGTCGATGTCGACACGCTCACCTACCATGACCCCTGCTATCTCGGGCGGTATAATGGCGAGTTCGAAGCGCCCCGGGCGCTGATCGACGCGCTTGGCCTCCAGCGGGCCGAGATGGAACGGTCCGGCCCGCGCTCCTTCTGTTGCGGCTGGGGCGGCGGCGCGGCGCTGACGGATATTCCGTCCAAGGCGCGTATCCCCGATCTGCGGATGGCCCAGGCGAAGGAGACGGGTGCGACGGCGGTGGCTGTCGCCTGCCCAAATTGCACGGTCATGCTGGAAGGGGTGACGGACGACCCCCTCGCCGTTGTTGACGTGATTGAACTTGTCGCCCGGGCCGTCGATGCTGGGCGTGCGGCCGAGGCCGCATGATGGAGCCGATGCGCAAACGATTGGACCTTGGGAAAGCTTTTGCGTTCCGCGCCGGAGAAGGACGGCGGCGCAATCCACGCCGCATGCGCCTCGCCGCGTCCGGCGCTATAGCGCTTGGCGGCGTCCTTGAAACCGGGACGACGGGGCCGACCGGCCGTCCGCGCAGGACCCCGGCAACGCGGCGGGCCGCCATGTTCATGGCGCCTTCGGGACGCCTGCGCTTCGATCCCCTGTCGGGCGGCGCACTGTCCGCCGCCCCCCTTCAAGGCGCGGCGAGCGCTCAGCCGGTTCTGCCGCTCCGCGTTATAGAAACGCCGGACTTTCTCGTCTGCGCCGTGGTCGAGGCTCGTGGCGGGACGCTGAGCGAAGCTGACCGCGCCGCCCTGGCCGCGGCGCGCTATCTTGCCGACAGGGAGGCGGAGACCGCCGGCGCTGTTGTCGCGATCGGCATAGGGAGCGCGACGGGGCTCGACGTCGCTGGCGCGGATCGCGCGATCGCCCTTTCGGCGGGCGCGGCGGACGCTTTTTTCGGAGAGGATCTGGCTTGCCGTCTCGATACAGTAGCTGAGTCTCTCCGTCCACGGTACGTTATCTTTCCCGAAACCCAAACCATGCGCGACGTCGCGGCGCGCTTTGCATTAGCGACGGGGGAGTCCCCGGCGTTTAGCGTACACGGATTTGAAGGCGACGTCTGCATACGGGCCGGGTTCGGCGGCGCGCAGGATCTGAGACAGGAAACGCCGCGGGTGCTGACTGTCTTAGAAGGCGCCGCTGCGGCCGTCGCCGGCGAACGTTTCGAAGCGCGCGCCCTCGATGTCGACAGTGATTTTGGCGCGGCCGCCGATGCGCGGATTGAAGATCTCGGCCTCGCCGCCGTCGCTGCGGACGACATCGCGTTGGAGGAGGCGCCGTTCATCCTGTCCGCCGGCGCCGGCGTTAAAGACTGGGACGCCTTCGCCGATGTCGCCGATCGTTTGAACGCCACCCGCGCGGGGACGCGGGTGGTCTGCGACTGGGGCCTGATGCCCCGGGACCGGCAGGTGGGCGCCTCTGGCCGCATTGCTACGGCGGACTGCTATGTCGCCCTCGGCATTTCCGGCGCCGTGCAGCATCTGCAAGGCATTGAAAAGTGCGCGCGCGTGGTCGCGGTGAATCTCGACGCTGCAGCGCCGATTATGAAACGTGCGGACTTCGCCATCGTCGGCGACGTCAACGCCGTGATGACCGCGCTGCAAGACAGGCTGGGGGCGGAAAGCGCATGACCCTTACCGTCGCCGTTCTGGTCTCCGAAGGCCGCCATCCGGTCTCCGGCCGCGTCCGGCGCGCCGATTGCGACGCCCGGGCGCTGGAGCTGGCGCTGTGCTTGCCCTACACGGAGCTTTTGGTTATCCACGCCGGCGCGGAACGTTCGCCGGCGCTGCCGTCCTATCTCGGCATGGGGCCAGGGGAGGCGACGGTGATCCCGCTCAAAGAGGGCGCTGATCCGACGGCGCCGCTGACGGAGCTTTTGACGGCGCGTCGGCCGGACCT
>JBCDBL010000171.1:0-6040 GCA_039183635.1 Pseudomonadota bacterium | reverse complement strand
GGGCGGCGGCGAGATTGAAAAACGCCATCGCCGCTCCGTCCGAAGCGGTCCGAACAAACGGCTCCGCCGCGCGGCCCGCATCGAGGCGCTTCAGGCCTTGCCAAGCATGAACATTGCGTCGGGTGCGTTCAATATCGGCCTCGTAAAGGGCCCGGGCGGCGGCGGCGTCCCCGGAACGCTCCAATGCGATGCCGAGACCGCGGGCGGCGGCGGGGGCGACAGCGCCGCGGCCTGCGGCCCGATAAGCCTCGGCCGCGGCCTCAAGATCCCCGGACAAATCGATGATCATCGCCCGGTGCAGCCCATGGAAGCCCCGGTAAATTTCAATCCCCGTGTTGGCGTCAAGACGATCCAGAGCGTCTTCGAAACGCCCTTCCCCGGCGTACGTCCACGCCTCCATCAACGCCGCGACGGCGCTGTTGAAGGGACCGTAGGCGCCCTCCTGAAGACGCGCGCGGGCCTCCCCATAGTCGCCCTTTCGAAACAGCTCGATCGCCAGCACCAAATGCGGCAGAGCCTCGTCATAATCGGCCTCGAGAATGTCGACGGCCAGATCGGCGGCGGCGTCGACCCGGCCGGCGGCGATGTCCAGAAGAAAAGCGCGTTGCAAAAGCGCCGGATCGTCAGGGGATAAAGCCAACGCGCGCTCATAATAGAACGCAGCCTCGTCGGCCATCCGGCGCTGGGCGGCGACGCGGCCGGACAGATAGCTGCCGGCAAGGGACGGTTTCGCCCGCTCGAAAAACGAGGGCGTCGCGCATCCGGTCAGGACGACCGCAAGTCCGCCGAGCGCCAGGAGACTGACTCGGCGCGCTATCGCGTCTGGAAACCTCAACAGAAGGTGTCTCCTCTACATATTCGGATAATTCGGTCCGCCGCCGCCCTCCGGCGTGACCCAGTTTATATTTTGGTTCGGATCTTTAATATCACAAGTTTTGCAATGGACGCAGTTTTGCGCGTTGATTTGGAACTTCGGATTTTTTCCATCGTCATCATACAAAAATTCGTAAACGCCGGCGGGGCAATAACGCTGGGCGGGACCTGCATAAACCGGCAGGTTGACGCCAACAGGCTCCTCAGCGTCCTTCAGCGTCAGGTGGATCGGCTGATCCTCCTCATGATTCGTCGCCGAGAAGGACACATTGGTCAGTTTATCGAATGTGAGCGTTCCATCGGGCCTTGGATAGTCGATCGGCTTGTGCTTCGCCGCCGGTTCGAGCGATGCGGCGTCGGTTTTGCCATGGCCAAGAGTGCCGAAGAATGAGAACCCGCCGGTAAGCTCGTTCGTCCACAGATCAAGGCCCGACAAAGCGATGCCGCCAACCACCGTGCCGAATTTAGACCAAAGCGGCTTGGCGTTGCGCACAAGCTTCAATTCTTTATAGACCCATGAATTACGGTACGCCGCCTCATAGGCCTCAAGTTCGTCGCCAGTCCGACCCGCCTGCACGGCGTCATAGACCGCCTCGGCGGCCATCATGCCGGTTTTCATGGCGTTGTGGCTGCCCTTGATGCGGGGAACATTCACAAACCCGGCCGCACAGCCAATCAGCGCGCCGCCAGGGAATGTCAACTTGGGAACAGATTGAAATCCGCCCTCGGTGATCGCCCGGGCGCCGTAAGCGACGCGCTTGCCGCCTTCAAGATATCGGCTCACCTCAGGGTGCGTCTTGTATCGTTGAAACTCATCGTATGGGGAGAGATAAGGGTTCTTGTAGTTCAAATGAACCACGAACCCGACGGAGACGTAATTGTCGCCAAAATGGTACATGAACGAGCCGCCGCCTGTAGCGTTGTCAAGCGGCCAGCCGAACGTATGCTGAACGAAGCCTAATTTGAAATTTTCGTCCGGGACCTGCCACAGTTCCTTCAGGCCGATGCCGAATTTCTGGGGCTCACGCCCCTTATCGAGATCGAACTTCGAGATGAGCTCCTTGGCGAGAGAGCCGCGCACGCCCTCGGCGATCAAAACGTATTTGCCGTTCAACTCCATCCCCGGCTCGAACATGCCGTCCTTTTCTGCACCGTCCCTATCGACGCCCATCATGCCGACGACGACGCCGCGAACGGAGCCGTCCTCGCGGTAAAGCAGCTCCGAGGCCGCCATGCCGGGATAGACCTCAACCTCCATCGCCTCGGCCTGCTCAGCGAGCCAGCGGGCGACATTGCCAAGCGAGGCGATGTAGTTGCCGTGGTTCTTCACCATGGACGGCATGCCCCAGCCGGGCAACGGCAAAGACCCGGATGGCCCGAGATAAACGAATTTGTCCTCCGTCACTTCTGTTTCCAAAGGCGCGCCGCGCTCTTTCCAATCGGGAAACAGCTCGTTCATGGCGATCGGATCGATCACCGCGCCGGACAGGATGTGGGCGCCGACTTCCGAACCTTTCTCCACCACGACGACGGAGACGTCCTCACCCTTTTCTGCAGCGATCTGCTTCAACCGAATGGCCGCCGACAGGCCGGCAGGGCCGCCGCCCACAATGACGACGTCGAAATCCATGGATTCGCGCGAGGATGTGTCAAAGGGCATCGTTGTTTTTATCCTTTTTTCGCGCCGTATCGAAATTTTCCAACCGGCGTTGGCGCTTTGGCCGCTGACAATGATATGTTTGCCGTCAATAATCTAGCCGTTGCGGGGCGTCAGGCCCATATTTCGGCGCAGATCCATTTTGTCGCAAGAGCACCCTGTTTTGCCGCACCAAACCGAAGATCAAGAAACGCACCCCCCAAAGCGATCCTCTTCAGAGGCTCTGGCGGCGTATTTCGATTGGCACGCCCTGGCCGGCGTGGAGGATTTGATCGGGCCAGAGCCCACAGGGGCCTACGCCCTGTCCGCCGCCGCCGCCAAAGCGCCGCCAAAGGCGAAACCAACGCCGCAGCGCACCGGCGCAGCGCCTGCGGCGGCTTTAATAACCGGCGATGAAGCGGCGCAGCAGGCCGCAGTAGCCGCAGCCGCCTGCACCACAACCGAGGAGCTTTTCGCCGCCATCGCCGCCTTCGACGGCTGCTCCTTGAAACAAGGGGCCCGCAACACAGTGATCTGCGACGGCGTTCCCGGCGCCGACCTCATGGTCGTGGGCGAGGCGCCCGGCAAGGACGAGGACAGGATCGGCAAGCCCTTTGTGGGGCGCGCGGGCAAGCTGCTGGACAAGATGCTGGCCGCCATCGGCCGCGCCCGCGAAACGGACGTGTTCATCTCCAACGTCATTTTCTGGCGCCCCCCCGGCAACCGCACGCCCACCGAGGCGGAGCGGGCGATCTGCCTGCCGTTCATTGAGCGCCTGATCGATCTCAACCGGCCGAAAGTTCTCATCTTCGCCGGCGGCGTGTCGGCGAAAACATTGTTGCGGACCGAGACCGGCATCATGCGCCTGCGCGGCGCCTGGCGGGACTATGAAACGCCGGGGGGATTAACCATACCGGCGATGCCGCTTTATCATCCGGCGTTTTTATTGCGTCAGCCGGCCCAGAAAAAGGCGGCCTGGCGCGACCTTTTGGCGGTTCAGGCCCGAATTGGAACAGCCGGCTTAACAAACGATTGACGAAGACCGCCGATACTGCGGGCGGTGGAACGGTTAAGAAGCGTTTGGATCTGAAGCGCGAAGCGGTTACGATTCGCATGTTGGCGTTAGGCGGTTAAGAGGCGTACGGAATGGTGGGAAGGGCGTTTACGCGCATCGGCGCAGCTCTTGTGTGCATGTTTGGCGTAACGGGCTTGCAAAATGCAGGCGCCGCAGACGCCCCCTCGACCGCGGCCCAGGCCGAGGCGCCGTTGGAGACGCCCTTTGCCCCCGCAGACCCCCTCCACTTTTTAAAGCCCCTGTCCGCCGACGACACGGCGCTGTACCAGGAAATTTTCGCCGTTCAGGAAACCGGCAAGTGGAAAACCGCCGACGCCCTCATCAAACGGCTCGAGAACGACGTTTTAATGGGGTACGTTAAGTACCAGCGCTACATGCACCCCACCGCCTACCGGTCGCGATACAATGAGCTGAAAAACTGGATGGGCCGCTACGCCGACCATCCGGATGCGTATAAAATCTACAAGCTCGCCGTCAGCCGGCGGCCGAAGGGCGCGGGCTACCCGAAACGGGCCGAACGGCGCAAATGGCGCCCGACGGAGCGGACCGAACGACATCCAGATCTTGAAAAGGCCTACAAAACTTCCTCCTCCCGCCTGCGCCGGGTGCGCAATGCGGAGGCCTACGTGCGCCGACTGTTGCGCAAGAATCGGCCGACGGCGGCGCTGAATTACATCGACAGTCCGAAAGTGCGCCGCCATCTCGCCGACGTGCAATACGACCGCATCCGCTCCTGGATTGCAGCTTCCTACTTTTTCAACAATGTCGACCCCAAAGCCTATCGCGTCGCCGTGGACGTCGCCGATCGCAACGGCGAGGCCGTGCCCTATGCGGCCTGGGTGGCGGGGCTGACCGCCTGGCGCCAGGGCGACATTGCGGCGGCGGCGCGCTATTTCGAATTGCAGACGCAGTCGGACTATCAAAACGGCTGGATGAAGGCCGCCGGCGGCTTCTGGGCGGCCCGGGCGCATCTGGCCGCCTCCGCCCCGCACAAGGTGGCGCCGGCGCTTGAAATCGCTGCGGAACATCCGTTCACGTTCTATGGCCAATTGGCCCTCGCCCAGCTTGGCCGCGACTTTGACTATCAATGGGCCGCGCCGAACCTGAATGAAGCGGAGTTTAAAACCCTCGCAAAACTGCAGCCCCGCGTGATGCGCGCCGCGGCCCTCGTACAGGTGGGCCGCATCGACCGCGCCGACGAGGAAATGCGCCGGGCCTACGGCGCGCTGGAGCCGAAACATGACGAGGCGCTGCTCGCCGTTGCGTCGGGTTTGAACCTGCCGGCCGCACAAATCGACATCGCCCTCGGCCATGACGAGGCGGCGTTCCATGGCGGGCTTTATCCGATCCCGGATTACGCGCCGGAGAACGGCTTCAAGGTGGACCGGGCGCTGATCTATGCGTTCATGCGCCAGGAGAGCAAATTCAAGCCGAACGCCACATCGAGGGTCGGCGCACGGGGTCTGATGCAGGTGATGCCGCGCACCGCAAGCTACATCGCCAAGGACCGCACGCTTCATTACCGGTCCAACCGCAACAAGCTCTACAATCCGGCCTTCAATTTAAAACTCGGCCAGAAATACGTGCAATACCTGCTCGATGAGGGCGGCGCCGACGGCGACCTGTTCAAGCTCACCATCGCCTACAATGGCGGCCCGGGGAATCTGCGACGCTGGACGGCGAAAATGCCGGTCAAGGACGATCCGCTGTTGTTCATCGAGAGCATTCCCAACACCGAAAGCCGGGATTTCGTGGAGCGCGTGGCCACCAATCTGTGGGTCTATCGCGCCCGCCTCGGCCAGCCGTCGCCGTCGCGGGATTTGGCCGCCGCCGGCGCCTGGCCGACATTTACGTCCCTAAAAGAGGACAAAGCGCAAAAAACGGCGCTGCACGACGTCTCGGCGCCTTAATTTCGCCCTCGTCGATGCTCATATTATGAATATGGCGAATTTACCCACCATAATCTTCCTCGTCGTGACGGCGCTTGCGATCGGCTACGGCTTTGTCGAAGCGGTGTCCGGCGACGACGACGAAGGCGGTCGTCCGTTCAAGAAATAACGGCGACCGCATATCGAGCGCAGTGAAAGACGCGCGACGAAGGCTTGTCGAATCAAGCCAAAGGGTCTTGCAGACCTTTTTTCAAGATCTTGTCTTGAAGCATTACGACGCTTTATAGAAACGCGCTTCTCTTTCCTCCCCCGCATGCGGGCAGGGCGATCGCATTTGGTAGAAACCGGCCCATGCGCCAGGCACGTTCCCTCTCCCCGAGGGGGATTGTTGTGAAACGCTGTTGTACTTGTGATTTATCATTTGCATTTGTTTGATTTGCCGCGTTTTTCAAAGCGGGCTTGGGGCTTTCTTTGAGGTTTGGTTGCGTCATGGGGCGAGGCGTTCTGCGCGGCGGGCGTTCAGGGCGAAGAGAAGAAGAAACAGTTGCGTTTGATTGCGCGCAAGTC
>JBCDBL010000170.1:0-6059 GCA_039183635.1 Pseudomonadota bacterium | reverse complement strand
GAAAGCTACTTCGGCGGCGTGCGAAAAGGTAAGCGCGGTCGCGGCGCAGCCGGCAAGGTTCCCGTTTTCGGATTGTTGAAACGCGGCGGCCGCGTCTTCACGATTGCCGTCAAAGATACGAAGGCTGATACGCTGATCCCCATTATTGTCTGTAAAGTACAGCCTGATAGCATTGTTTATACCGATAGCTACCGCTCAATGAACCCCGGTCACAACGCTCTGGCGAGCGCTTTGCCCACCGCACCCCCTATGCCTGACCCCCAGCTTATTCCATGCCGGATGAAATTCGTTGACGCCCCTTGACCGAAGCTGATTAGGTCATTAATGCGTTTACTGACGTTATTAGAGTATGAATTCAATCGACAAGCCAGATTGCAGCAAAACCTCGTGACTGGCGGGCTGACCCCCAGTCTACGAAGCGCGAAGCGCCTCGTGCTACATATTTCGCAAAACAAATATCGTCCCAAATAGAGCGTACAAGAAAAGTAGTACAAGGCTAATCAGATATAACATAGAGTTTTCCGATGAACCTATTGTAGATAACATTCCCATACCCACTAAAGCGATGATCCATACAATTACTATACAGATTATTTTCCAAAAAATACGGAACATAGGTAATCCATTCTGAACTAATTTCGGACCCCGCGAGGGTCAAGTTCTGTATATGTTACAAAATACCCTGCGCCGAGCTCACCACCACCGATATACCCTCCGAAGACACCGTTCCTCGCCACACTATACCTTCCATTGCCGTAGCTGGGCTTGTGTTCAAGGCCGCGCAAATAGCCAAAATTTGCAAAGTAAGAAGCTTCATACGCCTCAAAATAACAACAAAACTCTTGCGCACTTCCGGTTATAAACCCTGCTATCGGGGTGGCCCCAATATTTATGCCACCACCCCAACCCGATTGATCATAGTAGCCCACCTCGCCGGTTACTCTATCCCAATAGGATCCATTTCCGAATGTGCCTCCAGGGCCCGCCGCTGCGGAAAAACTAGCACCAAAAAAGACAGTCCGGGCAAATTTTGGCAATTGTGCATCTATCGCATTCAGCACATCGTCACCCGCAGCCACAAGATCTGTACCGATAAAGTCACTTAATGCTTGAACTGCTTCTTGAATTTTACCTCGAATTCTTCTTTCTTGCGCATCATTAAACAGATAAACGAACGCACCGGTTGTCGCGCCGTCTTTGAATTTGCCGCCGCCGAGTTCAGCGCCGATGCCGCCAACAACAGCGTGATAAGCGGTTCCCACCGCCAGATTGTTGGGTCTGTAAGCAATTCCAGCGAGAGAAGAGAACCCGGCCGCAAGGAACCCGCTTTCGAACGACCCGCCATTGATTTCTGAAAAGACACCACCGGTGACGCCATGGGCCAAGGCTTTGCCCACCGCACCCTCTATGCCTGACCCCCAGCTGATTCCATGCCCAATGAAATTCGTTGGCGCCCCTTGACCGAAGCTGATTAGGTCATTAATGCGTCTACTGATGTTGCAAGCGCATCAATTCAATCGATAGGCCAGGTCTCAGGAAAATCTCGTGACTAGCGGGCTGAACCCTGCCCGACGAAACGCGAGGCTAACCCGCTACGATTGATTTCAGTTTTACATAAATTGGAAAACGTACTGGTGCACAGATTAATTCGGTAAACCCCTTCTGCCGCACAACTTCTTTCTGTGCCCAACAGTCGTGATCATATGACAAAATCCCAGAAAAATCTACGATGTCCCCGTCAGACCATTTGCGTTGAGTAAATTCCACCACCTGATCTCTTGTCAAATTCAAAATTAAAAGCGTTTCTATTTCATTTTTCTCGCTAGAACCGAATGGAACAACAGCAAACATTTTTGCGCCTGCTCGTATGATTTCGCCAGACGAACAAACCAACTCGTTCTCAAATTCAGCCGGTGTTGCATAGATTTTATCCAACACTACTTCGATGCACGGGCCTTCGGGAGCTAATTTTTTGGAGTCATTTGTCGCTGCGCAACCTTCTAATAAAATTAGATTTAGTAGCAGAAAAAACAAAAGCGAATACTTGTAAACCATCAGCCTTTAAACTCCTTGATTCTGCCGCTGGGTGTTTTCAGTATGAATGTTGAACCTTTGCCGGTTGGATCACGGTCCGAATCTATGCCCCTCAGCCTCCTGTCCGCACGATTTAAACCCTCGTTGGCTCGATCAATAATTCTATCCGTTCGCCTGTCTCCTGTATCACTTTTTGGGTGGCTATGACCAATAGCAACCAATATTTCATCTACAGATTGTCTTCTTATTCGGTAGTTAAACTCACCATTTGTTCCGCGCCCCGCCGCTTCGCCGAACAAATGCCGAAGCTTTCCTGTTCTTAAGTTTAGAAGCGAAGCCGCGCCATCTTCCGGTGATCCTTGGCTCACATCAGCATCCTCTAAATAGTCGCTAATTACATCCGTAGCTTCACGGCGTTTCTTGTTTATCAACGAATTTGAAATAATTGCTTCATTAAATAAATACACGAACGCTCCAGTCGCGGCACCGTCTTTGAATTTGCCGCCGCCGAGTTCAGCGCCAATGCCGCCAACAACAGCGTGATAAGCGGTTCCCACCGCCAGATTGTTGGGTCTGTAAGCAATTCCAGCATGCGGCTCCGCCGCGTAGGGCGGGAATTTTCCCGCCAGAAGTAGACCGCTGATTCGTGTTCGGTTCCGCCGTATAGGGAATTATACCAAAAAACCTGAACCAGATCGGAACGCGGGAGATCGTCAATAACGGCTATCTTTATGGCGGGCGGGTAAACCTGTTGTTTGACTGACGAAACCCCGATGGCGCATTCAGGTTCTATGCAACCATATTTTTGCTTTCGTTGGAAAGCCGATCTGGCAGGCCCTGGCGAGGTTATGGTCGCTGACTTACGCCGAGATCGAACTCAAGGCTTCTCAACGCCAATCGGCGTCAAAGGTAAAGACGCTCTCTGTAGCCGTTGAATGTCGTTTTGGTGAAGGCACAATTGGTGATGCTTTGGGGAAGATTCAAAAAGAAAACAAAGAAACTTCGATTGGTTCTTATCCAACGTTTGACGGTGAAACCTATTCAACCCAAATTGTTATTCGTGGACGGTATCAGAACCTCATCGATCATGCAGCACTACAAGTAAAAGAGATGTTTGTTTCACTCGAGAAAGAATAAATCTGTATCGTCTATTTTACCTCCACAGGAGGTAACCATAGCATGTACTTGCCCGCGATGATGGGTTTGGTGATTGAACATGTGCGTCACCAGAAATCCGATAGGCTTTATAACGTCGCGTTTTGCTGCACCGGAATACCACATCAGATCGCCTTCCAGATCCTGATTGGTCAAACTGCTCGACCAGTTCAGAATAACATCATCAAAAGATTTTCTTTCCTTACAAAGTTCCTTCCAGTCAAGAATCATTTCGGCGGAAGCCTGTATACCATCTGCCTGAGGTTTTGGCGTATCAGCAAAACGATGCATCCAAATCTGATCACCCCAAAGCAAATGTGAGAGTGTGCAATGAATAGAACCAAAGAAGGCTCCCTGATCTTTAAAACGGTCTTCATCGCTCAAAAGAGATGCTGCTTCATAAGTACTTTTATTCTGCCATTCATTATAGCGCGCCATGATTCGCACATACTCGGACGTGATCATTCTAGCACTTCCTCTAATTTCTGCCTATTGGTTCAAAATACAAAAACTATAGACAAGAACAAAATACATGTCACAAGCAAGAAGACCAAGCCGTGCGCTTAGAAGCCGCCTCCCCCGTCATTGAGCGCGGCGACGTTCTCTTGCCAGAAGAAGCGCCGTAGCCAGAGGACTTCCTGAACGAACTCCTCGCCTTCCCCAACGGTCGCAACGACGATCAGGCCGACGCCTTCTCCCAGCTCATTAACTGGCGCACAAAACGTAACGGCCATAACGGCGCCCACTCAGGCATGCCGGCAATCCTTATTCGGGTCTGATGGATGAGACTGTCACTATAGTGATTATCAAAGCCCTCTAGATCTGCGACCAAAAACAAAGATACGTGCAGAAGGAGGCGCAAGGATATGCGGTTGCTGATCGTTTGATCCACGCACAGCAGCAATAAGCATACATTTTTCATCATTTTATCAGCCTGAAACGCCCCTCTTGACTCATTTGGCTTGATTAGAACAAAATAAGAACATTATGTCAGGCGTCAACGCTAAAAGATGTTCTGCGATGAGCGCATCACAGTCGATTCTCCCTAAGGAACATGGGGTTGTAGCGCTTTGCGAAGAAGTCCGCCTGGCGCGCGGGCGAGCACATGAGGTCCAAGGAGCAGGCGCCGACATCTTCGCGCTGATGACGGCCGCGCGCATGCAAGGCCCTGTCATGTGGGCCGGACGCAGCGTCGATGCGCAAACGCTGGCGCCGACCGGTTTGCAGGACTTTATCGATCCGGCGCGCGTCATCGTCGTCTCATGCGTCACCCGCGACGAAGTTCTGTGGACGGCGGAACAGGCCTTGCGCTCGCCTGGCGCGGCTTGCGTGATCGTCGACCTTGATGAGGGACCTGATCTTAAAACCAGCCGACGCTTGCAGATCGCCGCCGAAGAAGGCGGCGGTTTGGGGATTATTCTTATCAAGGCTCGCGCGCAGACTTCAGCGGCGCAAACGCGCTGGCTGTGCGAGCCATGCAGCGATGGGGACGCTTTATGGGTATGGCGGTTGATCAAAGATAAAGGCGGCCGCACGGGCGTTTGGCGTGTCTACCAACCGAACGATCATGGGAGAAGCAACAATGGGAGGAGTAACTGCGCGCCGGGTCTTGTCCTTATGGCTGCCGCATCTGCCGCTTGACCGGCGCGTGCGCCTGGGCGATCCGCGAACGGACGGTCCGTTTGCAATTATCGAAGAAGCGAAGAACGCCTGGCGCCTCGCTCACGTTAACCCACACGCCCGCCGCGCTGGTGTCAGCGAGGGCTTTACGCTGGCGGACGCCCGCGCGATCTGCCCCGATCTTTTAACAGAGCCCGCTGACCCCATCCGCGAGGCGACTCTCTTACGGGCGTTGTGGCGCTGGGCCGATTGCTTATCGCCGCGGGTTGCGATCGATCCGCCGGACTGCCTGCTTCTTGATATCACCGGCTGCGCGCATCTTTTCAGCGGTGAAGAGGCGATGGCCAAACACGCGCGCCAACGCCTCGCCGACATGCAGATAACCTCGCGTATCGGCGTCGCCGACACCAAAGACGGCGCCCGAGCGCTGGCGCGCTGTGCCGTCGATCCTGTCTCCATCGCTCAGCCGGGAAAAACCAATGAAGCTTTAATGTCGCTCCCAATTGCATCTCTCAATATTGATCACAGTATCGCCGTCGAGCTCGCCCGCACAGGGCTCAAAACCATCGGCCAGCTTTACGCGATCAAATCAAGCGAGCTGGCGCGCCGTTTCGGACTTGATCTCACGGAAGCGCTTGGACGTTCGCTCGGCCATCAGCCGGACCCGGTGACGCCAGCGGCGGCGGAGCCGGTTTACGCTGCAAGAATGACCCTGCCTGAACCGATCGGCTTTAAATCAGACCTTGAGGGCGTTTTGAAGCGTCTTGCCGTATCGGTATGCGGAAGGTTGGAACAAGACCAAAAAGGCGCGAGGCGTTTCACACTAACCGTGCGCTGCGTCGACACGGGCGACCATGAACTTACGATCGGCTTCGCCCGGCCTTGTTCAGAATCCAGTCTTATCCTTCAGCAATTCGCGCACCCGCTTGACAAATTAAAGATCGAATTCGGCGCCGACTGGTTCCGTCTCGCGGCGGCGCAGGTTGAGCCCCAGTGCGCGCGACAGACAGCGTTTGGCAAAGATACGCAAGAATCCGAAAACATAGACCGCCTGATTTCCACCCTCGGCAATCGCGTCGGTTTTGATCATGTGCGAGTGTTCTCGTCCCGCGACGCTCAGCTTCCCGAACGGGAATTCGCCCGGCTCGAAGCCGTCGACAAGAACGCCGACCTGGTCTGGAAGCGCAGCCCCCGCAAGCGGCCATTGCGGCTTTATAAAGCGCCTGAGTATTTACGCGTGTCTGAACCGG
>JBCDBL010000169.1:0-6310 GCA_039183635.1 Pseudomonadota bacterium | reverse complement strand
GCTCCGCGTTGACCACACGGAACTTTTTTATTCAGTCAAAACCCTCCACCTTCGGTGGAGGATTGGACGTGTTCTACATTGTAGGAAGCAGACCGCCCTGAGCGGGGTTTTGGTCACCGGTATGAAGCCTGTTCAGCGGTTTTCCTCCCCCGCATTAGCGGGGGAGGAGACCTCAGAAATCTCGTTTTAAGGTAAGACCGCTTCTGGTGTTCCCAGACGAAGCGTTTCAAACCTCCCCCTCTGGGGCAGGTCAACGACTTCTATGCGGTACGGATAAGTTCAACGTACGCGCCGCGTACGCGCAGTGTAAGCGTGACGTTTTCATCCATTCGATTGCGGAAAAACCAACCATGCTTTCCCGTGAAGGCTGCGGTTAGCGTATCCTTCTGACCTGGCGAGCCGCGACCTCTTTCATAGCTTATATTTTGGCCGGACCCATCCCCATGGGTGTCGTAATTGAGTGCGCCCCCGTTTGCGGTCCACTCAAATTCCGCCACTGCGCCTTTATCCATAATCAGTTTTAGTTCAATGCCTTCTCCGGGCTTCAAAACGAAACTGACCTCATCCCGCCAGACCGGTTCGGCTGGCGTCGGCGCTTTTGCCGCGTCGCCGGCGTCCGCGGCGTTGGTGTTAAGCGCTGAGGAGAGGTCCTGCAGTTGCGCTTGTATGGCGTCGAGGCGCATAATGATGTCGCCTGTCGTCTCGTCCGTCTGCGCAGCGCCGTCCGCCGCAGCTTCAACAGAGAGCTGCTGCTTGATTCCTCCCATTTCCGTCAAACCCAGAAGCCCCCCGATTTTTAAGGGATCAATATTGTATTCAGCAGGCAGTACGACAGCGATCAGAATAAGGATCGCCGCGCCGAGAGACAAAAGGGTCGACCGCAAAAGCCCTGCGGGCTCGCCTTGCAATCCTGTATGGTTCGGGCCGGGTTGAGAATGCGTATTGGTTGTCATGGTCATATTCTCCGTAAACGTTAAGAGACGAAATAGCCGGTGATTTGAAGGCCCATCAGGACGAAACCTGCGGTCATCATCAAAACATTGGCGGCATAGGCTTGGCGGACAAAAGCGTTGGTCCGACGCCAGTACGTCATTGCGGTGAGTATTGCGGCGAGGGCGAGAAGTTGGCCAACCTCCACGCCGATGTTAAAGGCGATAAGGTTGACCCATTTGCCCTCCGGTGCGACGTCATATTCGATCAGGCGGGAGGCGAGCCCAAAACCGTGCATAAAGCCGAACAAGAGGGTCGCGATTTTGGTGTCTGGTTGAACGCCGAACCAGGCCTTAAAGGCGCCCAAATTGTCAAGCGCCTTGTAAACCACAGAAAAGCCGATAATGGCGTCGATGATGTAGCTGGATATTCCGAAGTCGAAATATACGCCGGCCAACATGGTCGTTGAATGTCCGATGGCGAACAAACTGACATAGGTCGCGATCTGTTTCATACCCCATAGAAAGAATATAACGCCCAGCAGAAACAGGATGTGATCGTATCCCGTCACCATGTGCTTGGCGCCGAGGTAGATAAACGGAATGAGGCGCACGCCCGACACCTCTTGTATGTAGCCTTTGTCGCCGAGCGTTACGGCATGGGCGTAGGCTGTTGCGGTGTTGGCCGTGAGAAACAAAATAAAAAAAGCGGTGATAAGAAACCAGGACAGCAGGTCCGGCCCATTCCGCGTACGGGTGAGCATGGTCATAAAGACCCTCCAAAATCGTGTTGAACATAACAATTGCGGGCCCTAAAGGACCCCGATTGTCAGACGCGAGGAGGAGGGTTTGGAGCGCTGAGGGTTCGGCCAGCGTATGTAACGGCCGGGCCGTTCTCCGCAAGAGGCTTTGTCACCTGATCTTTGGCGACGTGGGCGGCGATGAAAAAAGCAGTTGCATGATCATGGTCGCCCTGATGGTGGCTATGGCCATGTAAAATTTCTAACAGCGCGGCCGCCTCATCATGGTGGTGGTGATGGTCGCTATGGTCATGGGCGGCGTGTTGCGTCGGTTTGTACCCAACGCTGTGCGGTTCGGCTCCCATATGTGCGACGATGCGCAATGGGGCCGAGAGCAAAAGCATAAGCAGGGCCGTCCAAAGCAACGCCGTCTTTGCCAGTCTTGCAAATTGTTTAGTCAAAGTCCGGACCTGACCATATCGGCGATTAATCGTCTTCTGCAAATATAACTATTTTTCGCGCATTGAGCCCGTAGTCAAGGTCCTGTTTGCAGAACCTCTAGCTTGAAAGCGGAACTACATTTTAAAATTATTCCAAAGTTGGATACATCACCGGTTTGTGGTGCGCAAAAATTGCTTGTTCTGTTTCATCGACCTATAAGTGTCTGCCAAACTAAGGGGCGGGGGAGCAGAAAATGCAGCAAATTAAAAATAAGCGCCTCACAATACTAGCTGCGCTTTTATATTTGTTTTACGTAATGCTTACGGCCGTCAAGCCTAAAGCTGAAGAAATTTACGGACAGATCCAAGAACAATTCACTGACTATTCTAATGTGTCTGGAACCACGCTTGTCGGGCTTCAGCTCGGAGCGCCAGAAGGCAAAGTCAATCTTTCAAAAATTTCAGGCGTGGTGGGCTTTAGCAATACCTATAAAAAAGCATGCTACATTGCATCGACGCAAGATGGTCTCTACACTGCAGAGGGTATTGTCAATCTTCCTCCGCAAAATGGAATTTTTCCGATTGTTCCTGAAGGCGCCTGGCGTCATTTGAGTAAGGTAAAAGCTTATTCTCAGTTGAATTTTGCCGGATTTTTAATGTCAAGCGAAAGCTGCTTTGCGGATTCTGATACAGAATTCGCCCCAATATCATTCGGTGCAGAGAGTTCCATACTCACCATTTCAGTTAATTCCCGCAGAGCATTGCGCGTTCATGCAAGTATAACCGACACGGACGGCGATACCGTTTCGGCAAGCTGTCTGCAAGCACCTCCGATTCGATCTGTTGCTTTCGATACGATTTGCACATTGGATTTAGTGAAGGTGCAAGCCCCGCAACGCGGGCGTTTGAAAATTGAGATTATACCTCGCATAGGACCGCCTCTTAACGAGTTTTATCATGTAACGCTTTTCCCACAGGGGTAGAACTATGAGGCGTCTTAAGAAATTCGGGCATAGACTTGTTACGGTTTCGAGATCCTTAAAAGATATAATGCGGGGGCGTTATTTTTCGCTAACCCTCTTATTGATAATAGTTTTTCTGGTTATCTCAATTCCCTCTCCACGCACAATGATCAGTATAAAAGGCGTGACTGAAACGGTTGCAATAAGGGTTTCCAATCCGTTTTCGGCAACGGTCAAGCTACCTGTTGCGCGCGATATGGATACTGGGCGGTGTTTGGAAGACATACTGTTGTCCCCCAAATTGGACAGTACCGTGTATTATGATTTTACGCGAACAGGCGCTTTAGCCGTTTCGGTTGATGGCCCCTCTTCCTTACGTGTTGATATGGGGGCGGTTGTTGCATACGAAAACTACATTCGACTTATTATCGATCCTTCAGATGCTGAATGCGGTGCTTCCGAACCAATAAGAATGCCGCTTAACGGCCATTTGCAAATTGGCGATCAGTTGTTCAATCAAACTGCACAGGGCGAAACCCCACGGGTTTTAAAAAGCGGTGAAGTTTCTGTTTTTGGGCGCTCTTCGCAACGCATCATGTATATAGTGCCCATGATTGGCGGGCCGTTCGAAGCCAACTCCCTTTATTTGGCGAGTCAATTCTCCATTCCGGCGGGAAGTCAAATCTCTTATGCTTTAGATCGTCAAAGAAACTTTGTACCTTGGTGGGGGTTTATAGATTTTGACCCAAATACACAGCAGTCAGGCGGTGTTATGAATGCCGCCACAAATGCAGATGCGCTTGCGGTTTTTGCGCCTACGCCAATGGTTGGCGACGTTTCCAAGCACTGTTTGCCGGCTGAGCTAAGTTTGTC
Organism: Pseudomonadota bacterium; assembly: GCA_039183635.1. GTDB lineage: Bacteria > Pseudomonadota > Alphaproteobacteria > Caulobacterales > Parvularculaceae > JBCDBL01. The sequence goes on along the minus strand of JBCDBL010000169.1, from coordinate 2,366 downwards.
TGTACGCTCTGCGCCAAGTTTAAGCCCCGATTGTTTTTCTATTGACCTTGCCGCGCAACTTGCAGGCGATCCTAACCTTCGAAAAATCTATATTTTTCTACTTACAGGCGCCGCGCTTGTAACTTTCATCGGCTACTGGCGGTTAAAATAGGAGCTGAACGTGAAAACTAGATTTTTCATCGCCCTATTTACTTTGCTGACGGCGTCATCGGCCTTGTCCGAGCCGGTTTTGGTTCAATCGGGACGCGTTGTCGGGCAGGGCTTCGCTTTTGATGTTGATGGAACATGCTACGTACTGACTGTAAATCATATTCTCAAGCATGGTGGAAAGTCCGTAGAAATAATTACGCAAAAAGGGGTGCGCTATGACGTGCGGCTTGTGGCTCAAGATGACAGTCAGGACATCGCTGTGCTTACGCACAAAGCGCGACGAAGACCCGAATATAGTTACAACAATCTGTGCATCAAAGGCATCATGGGTGCCGAAACGGCCTCATTGACAAGGCTTTCCCAATTAATAACAAACAGTACTGTAAACAAAAATTATCTGGCGGCTCGGAAAATTGTCGGCGTGGCCGGAGGCGTTGAAGAAGTTTACTTAGATTTGGATACCTTGCAGATTGAGCCTGCTATTATCAGAGTAAAGCCTCAACATTCAAATCAGGCGTTTTTGCAATCAGATAGCGGATTAATGGTTGCCGTGGGCAGTGGCGGTTTCAGATACCCTCTCGGCATGATCACCCGTGTTGATCTAAATGGCGTTGCAAGTGTAGTTCATATTGATCAAGCGATTGAGGTGCTGGCTGACCGCATTTCCCCTCTTGCCAACAATATTTCAATTGGACCGGATAACATTCGAGTTATAAGCATCGAAAGGGGTGTGCCGCGAAGAGGTTTCCTAGGCGGAGGCTCCGTTACATCCGGCATGACGGTGCTACTTCAAATTGCAGAGCAACATGCATTCGCCCGCGGTTTAAGGGTCAAATGTTCCGGGCTGTTGCATAAGTTTCAGCGTATGCACTCTTCAAGGAATAGCTGTGTTTCAGGGGTTGAGGTTTACGGGTCGGCGTATCCGGAGCCTGTTGCAGGGCAATGGGAGAAAATGCCAGTTAGAATTAGCAATCGTGTTGGCGACATTCAGTATGAATTTTACGAACAACGCGCAATACGGAGTATGAGAATTGAGGTGACTGGCGATATTTCTAGGGTAAAAGGTTTTGAGGTCCTGCCAGCAAGATAAAATACGGATTATGTATAATTTATGTCTTGTCATGTCGGCAATCCCAGTCTTGACAAACCACATTACGCACAAAGGCGCTAATATCATGCAATATGACGCCCATACGCCCGCCGCTTACTTGGAGGCGCTGGAAGACGACTGGCGAAAGGCCCATTTGCTTAAAATTCGAGATTTACTCTTTGCGGCGGCGCCGGAGCTGGTTGAACGCATCAACTATAAAATGCTCGCCTACGGTTCTGAGGAAGAAGAACTGTTCCACCTCAATGCTCAGCGTGCTTACGTAAGCTTATATGTGGGGAACATTTCTTTGGTCGATCCTGATCATGAGCTTTTATCGAAGTTCAGTTTGGGAAAGGGATGTATTCGATTTCGCAAAACATCTGACCTTGAAGACGCGGACCTGCAAAAATTTATCGCAAAAGCAGTTGCGATGTGGCGGGAAGGCGTCGCAATCGATTGCTGAGGCGTCCGTACTGAGTGCCTTATTGAGCGTTGTCCTCGCTGCACTTTTAAAGAAGAGAGCGCATAAAGAAGTGTGAAAACGGGCAAAGGCGCCTGCGCTCTTTCGCCAAGCGGCCTATGAAGGGGATCCGAACCCTCTTCGCGCCTGTGGCGCGAACTTTTTGAAGTCGTGGGTTCTGACACTGCGCATGCGCCATGCCCGTTATGCTCAGGCCGCGTTCCTTTTGAACACCTCGCCGCTTACGACTGCTTCGAGCCCGGAATGTTCTATGCTGCGGCTGACTTGAACGGCAGCTTCGACTCACTGATGGCCTCAATCTGCTTTGTTAGCTTCGCGCCACTCTGAGGGTGTCCGATTCTCCCACCTCTGAAAGGCTCGGAAGAACGACCCTTGATCTTCGTAGGCCAGAAGGAATGCGATCTCCGAGAACTCCAAGTTTGATTGAGCCAGATATTCTTTCGCCAGCTCGTGTCGAGTTTCTGAGAGGATGGTTTGGAAACTATAACCCTCTTGGCGAAGGTGTCTTTGCAGCGATCGCTCGCTGACAGCCATATCCTCAGCTATGTTTGCAAGGTTCGGCTTGCCGCCTGACAATCTTCGGTGGAGATGCCAGCGGACTTGCTGGGTGTATGAGTTGCTGTCTTTGGAGTTTTCAGCAAGACG
>JBCDBL010000168.1:0-6440 GCA_039183635.1 Pseudomonadota bacterium | reverse complement strand
GCTGACGCCGGCCCCCCTCCGTCTCGCTTATGCTCGACACCTCCCCCGCATGCGGGGGAGGTGTCGAGCATAAGCGAGACGGAGGGGGGCCGGCGTCAGCGAAATGACACAGGTCTTTTCATTTTGCGCCATCGCGCCCCCTTCGGCCCTTCGGGCCACTTCCCCCGCAAGCGGGGGAAGAAGACGCCTAAATCAACATAAATCTCAATACCGCTAATAAGCCGACGCGAGCTTCAGACCCTCAATATCCCATCCGCCCTTCGTGGCGCTCGCGATGTAAGCGCTTTCCATGAACGCCAGCAACGCCGTCTTCGGATCGTCGGCGGTGCGGAACGCCTCGTAGGGGTAAAGCGCCATGGACGAACCGCTGTCGGCGTTCCACATGGCCTCGGCCGGCGACAACTGGCTCGCGGCGAGACCCTCCGGTTCAGGATAGGCGTAGGAATAAAACATCGGCTCCCGGACATTATCGTCGCCGGCCCAGAACCCGAAACTGATGACCTCATGGGAATAGGCTTCCTGGTCCGAGGGATTCTTGCCTTTCATAAGGGGCGCCGTACGCCCGGAAAACCGCGTCAGCGCCAGATCGAAACTGTGCCAGAACAGATGAACCGGCGTAGATTTGCCCAAAAAGCGTCCACGGAATGTCTCGAATACGGAGCTGACGCCCAACAGCGCAGCGTGGAACCGGCGCACATAGTCGAAATCGCACGGCCCGAGGCCGTTCTTCGGGAACGGCTCGTCATGTTTGTTGTCATAGGGCTTCGCCAGGATCGACGCCTCAACGCCCAGATCTTTCAACATCGCCATATAGGACGTATAGAAATCAGAAACGCTCATCCCTTCAATGGCAAATCCGCGTTCTGCGCCGGTCGATGTTTGCGCTTTCACGGCGCGGTCCCAAAAATCCATCTCGACGGACACCGCGCCGGCGCCGTAGGGCATAGTCCCTGTCGCAAGACCGCGCGGCGTCGGATAGAGGGTGACATGCCACCAGTGGTTCAATTTCGGGTGCAGCGCAAGGCGCGACTTGCCGACGATTTGCAGCATCAGATGCAGCGCGTTTTTGGAACGCTCCCACTCTTCCAGAGGCAAAGGCGGCAATTGGAACGAGGGCGACAAAGGTGTTTCGGCAGACATGTAAGCTCTCTCCTGTAGACGCTTGGCGGCGAACGCGACGGCTGTATAACTACCACTATAGATAGGAACGGCGTCTTCCGCCGCCACCACCTCGTTCAAAAGGATTGCGCGCCCCATGTCCCTCAACACCCCCTATGACGACGACAACATTTTCGCGAAAATTCTGCGCGGCGAAATGCCGAGCGTGAAGGTCTACGAAGACGACGATGTGCTGTCTTTTATGGACGTGTTTCCCCAGTCGCGCGGCCACACGCTGGTGATCCCGAAAACGAAGGCGACGAACCTGTTCGATCTGCCAGGGGAGGCCCTTCAAACCCTGATCGCCCGGGTGCAAACGATCGCCGACGCCGTGCGCAAGGGGCTGGAGCCTGACGGCGTCATCGTCACGCAATTCAACGGCGCGGACGCCGGGCAGACCGTATTTCATATTCACTTCCATATCATCCCCCGCTACGCGGGCGAAGCGAACAGCCCCCATGCTTCCGGCGCCATGGCGGATACGGATGAATTGACGGCTCTAGCGGAAAAGATTAAGGCGGCGTTGTAAGGTTCTCACTTGAAGGTTCCCTCCCCCGTTTACGGGCAGGGTGATCGCATATTGGAAAGTCCGAGCCGAGCGCTTGATCAAGTTCCCTCTCCCTCTCGGGGAGAGGTAAGCTGCGGCCTCACGCCAGGCGTCAGCTTCACCATATGCGACCGTCCTCGTCTGGCGGGCGGGGGAAGAAACACCTCCTCACGCATTTGCGATGTTCTCTCGCGCGGACGTGTTTTGCTGTTGATCGGCCGGTTTCGTATTTCTCAATCATCGAAACGCGAACGACACCCTGCAACACCGCTTACCGAAGAGGACGCACGCCATGATCAAAATCTTAAACCTCGCCGCCGCTTTCCTGGCCGCTTTATCGATCTCCGCCATTTTCCTGACGCCCCAGGCCGTCGCGGAGGAAACCGTCGCCGCAGAAGGGACGTGGACGAAAAAGAGCTTCAAAATCCAGGGCGGCTGGAGCATCGTCGAAAAAGACGGCGCCTATGTCGTGAAGCTCGACGAGGCCTTTAGAACCAAAAACGCGCCGGACTTGAAAATTTTCCTGTCGCCTCTTTCCGTCTCTGATCTGAAGAACAAAAACGCCATTGACGGCGCGGTGTTCGTCGAAAAGCTCGCCAGCAACAAAGGCGCGCAGACTTACGAAATTCCAGCCGGAACCGATCTCAGCCAATTCCAGTCGATTATCATCCATTGTGAGGCGTACACGAAACTTTGGGGCGCCGCCACGATATAGCCTCTCGATCTTTCCCCGAGGCGCGCCGCCCCCCCCTCCGGCGCGTTAAAGAAGAACCGCCGCTTGATGCGTAACATCAAAGCGGCGGTTTTTTATTGGAGCGAGGGGTAGGCGTACAGAAAGGCTGACCGGATACAAACTAAAGTCAGCCTGTTGCGAGCGAAGCCGCGCCTACTCCACCAAAGCCGGCACCAGAGGCACAGATGTCGGCGACATGGGATCGTCCGAACCATCAGGACCAGGGCCGTCATCAGGCCCCCCGTCTCCGCCGCCGTCGCCGTTTTCGCCCTTGGGCCTGTTGCGGGCTTTCGGCGGCTCAGGCTCAAGAAATTCAAAAGCGAGCCTGGTTTCATCCGCCTCGTCCAGAAGCACGCGAACGATGCCGCCCTTCACAAGCTTGCCGAAGAGAATCTCCTCCGCAATCGGCTTTTTAATGTGCTCTTGTATAATTCGCGCCAACGGCCGGGCCCCAAACTCGTCATCATAGCCGCGTTTGGCAAGCCATTGCGTTGCGCCGTCGGTCAGCTCGAACGTAATATTGCGATCGGCGAGTTGCGCCTCCAGTTGCAGAACGAACTTCTCCACCACCCGCTTGATGATATCCGCCGACAGGCCCGCAAAGGGGATGACGGCGTCGAGGCGGTTGCGGAACTCCGGCGTGAACAGACGCTTGATCGCGTCCTCGTCCTCGCCTTCCCGCTTTGATCGGCCGAAGCCGATGGCGTTCCGGGCCGCGTCCGAAGCGCCGGCGTTCGTCGTCATGATCAGGATGACATTGCGGAAATCGACTTTCTTGCCGTTGGAATCGGTCAAGGCGCCGTTGTCCATCACCTGGAGCAAAATATTGAAAATCTCCGGGTGCGCCTTTTCGATCTCATCGAGCAGCAGCACCGCGTGCGGCGTCTGGTCCACCGCATCAGTGAGGAGGCCCCCCTGATCGTAGCCTACATAGCCCGGAGGCGCGCCGATCAGGCGGGAGACCGTGTGCCGCTCCATATATTCCGACATGTCGAAGCGGTGCAGCTCCACGCCCATGACGGCGGCGAGCTGTTTCGCCACTTCGGTTTTGCCAACGCCCGTCGGGCCGGAGAACAGATAGCAGCCGATGGGCTTTTCCGGCTCGCGCAGGCCCGCCCGGGCGAGCTTGATCGCCGCGGACAGCTGTTCGATGGCCGTATCCTGGCCGTAGACGACGCGGGACAGATCTTCCTTCAGGTTGCGCAGGCGCTCCGTATCCGACTTGGAAACCGATTTTGGCGGAATGCGGGCCATGGTGGAGACGACGTCCTCCACTTCCTTCGCGCCAATCGTTTTTTTACGTTTGGCCGGCGGGAACAACTTTTGTCGGGCGCCCGCCTCGTCGATCACATCGATTGCTTTGTCCGGCAGCTTGCGATCCGTCATATACCGGGCCGACAGCTCCACAGCGGATTTCACCGCATCGTTCGTATACCGCACGTCGTGGTGGTCTTCGAAATAGGATTTCAGGCCTTTCAGGATCTTGATCGTGTCGGGCACGCTCGGCTCGGTCACGTCGATTTTCTGGAACCGGCGGGCGAGCGCGCGGTCCTTTTCAAAGTGCTGGCGATACTCTTTGTACGTTGTCGATCCCATGCAACGGAGATTTCCCGACTGCAACGCCGGCTTCAACAGGTTCGAGGCGTCCATCGCCCCGCCGGAGGTGGCGCCGGCGCCGATCACCGTGTGGATCTCGTCAATGAACAGGACCGCGCCCTCATAGTCCTCAAGCTCGCTGATGACGGACTTGATGCGCTCTTCAAAGTCGCCGCGATAGCGGGTGCCGGCGAGCAAGGAGCCCATGTCGAGGGAGAAAATCGTCGCCTCCGACAAAACGTCCGGCACCTCCTCATCGACGATTTTGCGCGCAAGGCCCTCGGCGATCGCGGTTTTGCCGACGCCCGGATCGCCCACGAACAACGGGTTGTTTTTCCGCCGACGACACAGAACCTGTATGGCGCGTTCGACCTCCTTCTCCCGCCCGATCAGGGGGTCGACATCGCCCTTGCGGGCTTTGTCGTTGAGATTGACGCAATAGGCTTCAAGCGCGTCGGCGCCCTGCTTTGGGCCCGCCTCGCCAGCGTCGTCTTCGTCATCGGCCCCCCGGGGCGTGCGCGTTTCCGACAGGCCCTGGCGCTTGGCGAGGCCGTGGGAGATGTAATTGACGGCGTCGTACCGCGTCATCTCCTGCTCCTGCAGGAAGTACGCAGCGTGGCTTTCGCGCTCGGCGAACAGGGCGACGAGAACGTTGGCGCCCGTCACCTCCTCCCGGCCGGAGGACTGGACATGGATCACCGCGCGCTGGATCACTCTCTGGAACCCGGCGGTGGGCTTCGCCTCTTCGTCGATGTCGACGATCAGGTTCGCCAGATCGTTTTCGATGTATTCCACGAGATTGCGGCGGAGGAGGTCGAGATCGACGTTGCAGGCCCGCATCACCGCGGCGGCGTCCGTGTCGTCCGTCAGGGCGAGGAGCAAATGCTCCAGCGTCGCGAATTCATGTTTGCGCTCCGTCGCCACGGCGATCGCGCGGTGCAGGGCCTCTTCTAAACTTCGGCTAAATGACGCCAAAACGCGGGTTCCTTTCCCTTAAGAGCTGTCTCATCCCTCGAACTTTAAAGTCTAATCCCTTTCCATCGTGCATTGCAGCGGATGCTGGTTGCGCCGGGCCATCTCCATCACCTGGGCGACTTTCGTCTCCGCCACCTCATAGGTGAACACGCCGCAGACCCCGACGCCGTTCTGGTGGACGTGGAGCATGATGGAGGTGGCCTCTTCCCTGGTCTTGTTGAAAAGGTTCTCCAGAATCCAAACGACGAACTCCATCGGCGTGTAGTCGTCGTTCAGAAGCAGCACTTTGTACATGGACGGGCGCTTGGTTTTCGCACGCGTCTTGGTAACGACGCCGACGCTCTCATCGCCGCCCGGCGCATCGTCATTCTCGCTCGACAAAGTGATATGGCGTTCTGGTCTCACCATGGACGTTCCACTGTTCAAAAGCGCGGCTTTGGGCCGAGGCCCATACCATCGCACTATCGGTATTAAATATGCGTTCCGACCGTCATGAAAAGATTAAAACGACAGTCAATCGGAAATGTACGTTATCAAAAGAGATTACGGCGTTTTTGCGAGCATGGCTTCAAGCGCGCTCAACCAATTCTCAACCCGGCGTTTGTTCGCGCCCATATCGCCATATCCGTATTTGGAGCGGCTGTAGACGGCGAGCGTCGACCGGCCGGCCTCTAGCGGCACAAAGCGCACGGTGACGGTGTCAGGAAAACGGAACAGCCGGGAGCGTTGAATGAACTCGTACTGGAGCGTGGCGTCGTCGGCCGCACCGTTCGTGATGCGCGGCTGGTCAGAGATCATCGCAAACCAGGCGTCTTTCACCGCCTCGGCGGGAGCCTCGAAAACAGGCGATTGGCGATCAAAAGGCGCGGCTTCACAAACCTCCGCCGTGCATACGAGATAGGTGTTCGGCGAACTTGGCGGCTCAAGGGTCGCAAAATCAAACATGGGGGAGGTCCTTTCGCTTCCGACGCAGACCGCGTCTTCAACGCCCAGTATAAACCGAGTTCGGCGAAAGACGGGAGTGCAATTTACCGCTCCCCTTGATAAGCCAGCAACATCCGTCACAGACGGAGGCTATTGCCGGAAGTCATTGATCTCCGCCAGAGGGAGAGGCTTGAAACGCTTCGCCTGGGACCGCGAGAAGCAGTCCTGGATCACGACGCGCCCTGTGCTCTCCCTCCCGCCCGGCGGGGGAGGTGTCGGCGACAGCCGACTGAGGGGGCCTGGATGTCGCCGTTACGCCAAAAGCCGCCTTTTAAGCACGCAGATCGCATGCCCCCTCCGACCCGCGCATACCGCGCGGCCCACCTCCCCCGCCAGAGCGGGGGAGGAAAAACCGCCAGACAAACTTCATACCGATGACAAAAGCCCCGCTCAGGGCGGTTCGTGACGACAATTTAAAATCCGTACAATCCTCCACCAAAGGTGGAG
>JBCDBL010000167.1:0-6742 GCA_039183635.1 Pseudomonadota bacterium | reverse complement strand
GCGGCGTGCCGCCCTCTTCCTCCGCCGCGGCGTAGGTAGAGCCGTTCACCGTCTCAATAAAGTTGATCCGGGCGAAGGCGCCGACCGCCGGCGCGGTCGGATACAACAGCGCGATAAAGACAAGGGCGTAGCCCGCCGACATCCGCGCATCGGACACTTTCGGCACCGTGAAGAACCGCACGATGACGTGGGGCAGACCGGCCGTGCCCACCATCAGCGCCAGGGTGATGGCGAAGACATCGACCATGGATTTCGACCCCAGCGTGTACGGGTTGAAGCCGAGATCGACGAGAGTGGTGTCGAGCTTTTGCAGCACCGTCATGCCGGAGCCGTCGGCGACGGCGGAGCCGAGACCGAGCTGGGGTATAGGGTTGCCCGTGATCAGTATGGAGATGAAGATCGCCGGCACCATATAGGCGAAGATCAACACGCAATATTGCGCGACCTGCGTATAGGTGATCCCCTTCATGCCGCCGAGGACGGCGTAGAAAAACACCACCGCCATGCCCACCATGACGCCGATGTGGATCGGCACATTGAGGAAGTGGGAGAACACGACGCCCACCCCGCGCATCTGGCCGGCGATATAGGTGAAGGAAATGACGATCAGGCAGACAACGGCGACGACCCGCGCCGTTTTCGAATAATACCGCTCGCCGATGAAATCCGGCACCGTAAACTGACCGAACTTGCGCAAATACGGGGCGAGCAGCAAGGCGAGCAAAACGTAGCCGCCGGTCCAGCCCATGAGATAAACAGACCCGTCATAGCCCGCGAAAGCGATGATGCCGGCCATGGAGATGAACGAGGCCGCGCTCATCCAGTCGGCGGCCGTGGCCATGCCGTTGGCGACAGGATGAACGCCGCCGCCGGCGACGTAAAACTCCTTCGTGGAGCCGGCCCGCGACCAGATTGCGATGCCGATGTAAAGGGCGAAGGACAGCCCGACAACGATATATGTGAGAGCCTGGGTGCTCATGACCGCGCCTCCTTATCGTCAGCGTCGTCGTCGACGCCGAACCGGCGTTCTATGGATTTCATCCGTATAGAATAGAAAAAGATGAGCGCGACGAAGGTGTATATGGCGCCCTGTTGGGCGAACCAGAACCCCAGCGGGAACCCGCCGATCTCAATCGTGTTTAAAACATCGACGAACAAGATGCCGGCCCCGAAGGACACGACGAACCAAACGACAAGCAAACTCCCCAACAAACGTAAGTTGGCGGACCAATAGGACTCGATTTTTCCCTCGCTTAAGACCTCGGCGTCATGGTGGTCATGGGCCGGCATGTTGTCGCCGTCATGGCGATACGGCTCTTCGGCCATGCCCGCGCCCAGCTGATCTGAACCGCCGGCGTTCGCGCCGGACTGCATGGTGTTGACGTTCATTTCCGCCCTCCTTCTGATTTTTTGACGATTACCAGAGTAGGAGGGGGCGTGCGGCGGCGCTACGCGACTTAAGTCGTAGGAAAAAGACCGCCTTAAACGCGCGCGGCGTTTAATTTTTTATTTTGAAAACAAGTCGTTAAACTCAGCGCGCAGGACTTTTCTGTCGATTTTTCCCATGGCGTTTTTCGGCAATTCCTCGCGCATAAACACGCGCTTCGGGCTTTTATAGGCGGCGATCACCCCTTTAACGCCGGCGAGAATGTCCGCCTCATCAGGGGCGGCGCCGTCCGCCACCGCGACCGCAACGACGCCCTCCCCGAAGTCCGGGTGCGGCACGCCAAAGACCGCCGCCTCAAGGATCGCCGGCTGCTCTAAAAGCGCGTTCTCCACCTCCCTTGGATAAACATTGTATCCGCCGGATATAATCATATCGCTGAGGCGCCCCTGCAATGTCACATAGCCGCGTTCATCCATGACGCCGATGTCGCCGGTCACGAAAAAACCATCATCCGTAAACGCTTCTTTGGTTTTTTCCGGCAAGTTGAAATAGCCTTTGCACACGTTCGGCCCGCGCACCTCGACAACGCCGGTCTCCCCGGTTTCCGCCAGCGCGCCATCGTCTTTTCGCAGGCGCAGTTCAACGCCCGGCAAGGCCGGGCCGACGCTGCCCGCCACCCTGTCGCCCTCATAGGGGTTAGAGGTCAGCATGACGGTCTCGGTCATGCCGTACCGCTCCAGCACGCGCAGACCGGTTTTGTCGTAAAACGTATCCGAAGCGACGGCGTCGAGGGGTGCTGAACCGCTGACGAACAGCCGCATGGCCGATGTCGCGTCCTTGTTGAGGCGCGGATCGGACATAAGGCGTCCATAATGGGTGGGCACGCCCATGAACAAAGTCGCCTCCGGCAGAAGCGTGAAAGCCGTATCGAGATCGAATTTTTGTTCGAAAAACATCTCGTATCCGGCGCACAACGCCGTGTTGCCCGCCACGAACAGGCCGTGTACGTGGAAAATCGGCAGCACATGCAAGAGCCGGTCCTGGTCCGTGATGCGCCAGGCGTCGATCAGCGTCTCCGCATTCGACAGAAGATTGCCATGGGTCAGCATCGCGCCCTTGGGCTTTCCCGTTGTGCCCGAGGTGTACAGCAACGCCGCCCAATCATCGGACGCGGGCTCATAGGAAAGGTCAGGCGCAACGCCAGAAGTCTCAGCAATCGGGCCGCGCCCGGCGCTGTCAAGGGTCATGACCGCCGCCGCCCCCTCGAACGCGTCTTGCCGGGCGGGATCACATACGATGACCTTGGGCGCTGCATCCTCCACGAGATAAGCAAGCTCCTGGTCCGTGTACCCAATGTTCGCAGGATGATAGACAAAACCGCCATACTGGCAGGCGACATACAAAGCGAACGCTTCGGCTGACTTTTCCACCACGGCCGTCACCCTGTCGCCGGGCCGCGCACCGGCCTCCCAAAGCCGACCCGCCATAAGGCGCGCCAGGCGATCCATGTCGCCCCGCGAAAACGATGCGCCGCCCGAAGACCGCAAAAAAGCCCGATCCGGCGCTGCGACCGCCAATTCTGCGAATTTTGCTCCAACGGAAGCCGGTAGAGTCATAAATACCCTTTCTGTGCGCTATTGCCGCATGCTATATTTTAATTTGGGATGCGTTAAAGTGTTTCTGCGTCGAATCTTTAGAACTTTTCATTCTAGGCGTTTTCGCCAAAACTGCAGGTATTATGATACAGAACGCTACCGCCGAACCTACACAAGCTGCGAAGATCGCCGAAGAAATCCAGACCATTATCCTTAATGGAGAACTTGGCCCCGGGGACGGCCTTAATGAACAAGCCCTTGCAGACCGTTTCGGGGTGTCGCGCACGCCAATTCGCGAAGCGTTGCGAATGCTTGCCGCATCCGGTGTTGTACGCCAGGAGCCCCGAAAGCGCGCCCGCGTGGCGGAAATGCCTTTGGGACGGGTGTTTGAATATCTCGAAGCGCTTTCTGAAATTGAAGCAAGCTGCGCCCGCCTGTCTGCGCGGCGCATGACGCCGATTGAGCGCGCAAACCTGGCCGAGACCCATGATGCATTCTGTCAGGCATTGAGAACAGACGCGGAGGACATGGTGACGACAGGCGCCATCGGCCTGCAATTCCATGAGCGGCTTGTTCTTGGGTGTCACAACAGCGCCCTCATCGAAATTGCAAAAGCCGCTGCGGCCAGAGTACTCGTCTATCGCGCCCAACAAGCATTCAAGCCTGGCCGCCTTGAAAAGTCTGCACAGGAACATGGCGATATATTGAAAGCGGTGCAGCAAGGCGATGATGAATTAACCTATAAGTTGATGCGCGGTCACTTTGAAGTGGTGAGCGCCAATGTATCCGACATCATCACCTCCGCCAAAAACGCGACAGCCAGCCAGTCCTAAAATTTCATGCACAGAATAATTTTGTAAAAACTCTTCCACTGCATTTATAAGACTAATGACCTCTGTGCACACTTCGGTTGTCGGAGGGTTTGAAAATTCAATGCGCCGATTTTACGTCAAGTCGGTCTAAAGATGTTCCTGAAAATAGGCGCCGACACGTTCGTAAAAGTATCGACGGTCCCCGCCTTGAAAAGAATGGTTGGCCCCTGGCAGCAAAAGCATGTCATAGGGCTTGCGGTGCTCAATCAAGGCGTCGACCAATTTGAATGGACCGTGGGCCGGCGTATTAACATCACTGGTTTGCACCACCAAAAGCAATTTCCCTTCCAGGTTAGGCGCAAGGGCTACGTTTGACATGGTTTCAAAGCTCTGGCGCCCATCGCCCTTCACGCCTATAAACGCTTCCGTCGCAAGGGAAGACGCATCACTATCCTTTTCCGAAACGCCTGACGCCACACCGACCTTGTAAAACTCTGGCGCTTGCAAAAGGCCGCGCACGGTAAAATATCCGCCATATGAGTGGCCTATAATACCAACACGGTCTATGTCCATCCAGGGCCTGTCCTGAGCGGCGGACTTAATCGCAGCCACGTGGTCGGGAATTTCTATCTGGCCCAGTTTTTTATAGACCATGTCTTTAAACGCCTTTCCCCGACCCGGCGTTCCACGCGCGTCAACAACAACAGTGACAAAACCAAGCTCCGCCATGATGCGCCCAAAAAAAGGAACAGGCGCATCATATCTGTAGGGCACATTATTTATGAACGCCCCACCGTAGATGCCGTCAATAATTGGATACTTCTTGTTTGGATCAAAATCCGAAGGCTTGTATATAACACCGTGAATGACTGTCTTATTGTCTGCAGCCAACGCGGAGAAATGCTCTGGCGTCGGTGCGATCTTGTCCGCGCCGAGCAGACGTTTTCCCACACTGAGCGTCTCAATCAAAACACCGTCAGAAGAACGCAGCTCCACGACCGGCGGATGCGCCGTCGTCGAATACTTGTCAATGTAATATGCGCCGGAGGGCGAGACTTTGATTTGATGCTGCCCTTCGGCCGCACTCAACCGCACGCTCTCACCGCCTGTAAAAGGCACGCTGTGTACATGCATGTCGTAAGGACGTGCAGCATCAGATTGCGCTGTATAGAGAATACGATCCGATGCCGCATCATATCCGCCATAAGCCGCCACCTCAAAATCATGCGTGGTCAATTGACGCCCTTGACCGGTGTCAAGATTGTAAACGGAAAGCTGCCGAAATCCTGTCGTATCCGTAATCCAGGCGAAGTGCTCGCCGTCTGGCATAAGGTGGAAATCCGCACCGCCGCGAAAAATGAAATTGGGCGGAAAAACGTGGTAAGTGTCTGTCGTATCTGTCAACACCGTACGTACGGCGCCGGTCTTAACGGACACAGCGAGCACTTTCAACGTTCCGGCATCCCGAGACAGGCTAAGGCAGATAAACTCTGAACCATCAGGGCGCCAGGCGGCCGGTATGACATAGGTTTCTTTGTCGAACACAGCTTTGACCGATGCTCCGGTTTCGGTGTTCGCAATCATAAGTTCGAACGTCACCAACTCATCGGAGACTGTCGGATAGGGAATATGGGTCACCGGCGCCTTCAGGTCGCTCCAGTCAACTACCGGCACTTTCGTCACATTGCGCGCGTCCGCCTTCATAATCGCCAGATACTGACTGTCGTCAGACCAGTGCGTGTCATTCATGGCCCAGGTCTCATGGGGGGCTATCGGACCGGCCAACGCTTTTCGCACGCCGCTGTCCGAACGCAGGTAAAGCCCCCTTTCATCAAAACTCAAAACCCATTTGTAATTCGGCGAGATCTGTTCGCGCAGATCCGCCCAAACTTGAGGACAATTTTCCCGAATCACCTGTAAATTCAAAGGATCAGGGACGTCGAGAGGAACATCTGCGACAAGCGAAGCGACATTCTGTTCAAGATCGTATCTGATCAGGCGATCATTATACGTAAAAGCGATCACGCCTTGGTCGATAAACTCAAACTTGGAGAACGGTATGGTCGCCTCGGAAACCGGCTTACCGAAAACATCCGACAACGCCTTTTCAAGGGCGCCCTTTTGAATAAAGCGTTCCGCATCACCTGTTCTTGGGTCTACGAGCTTAAAGTCGACTTTTTCGTTGTCGCCTGCATTGTAAACGAAGCTGTCGCCGTTTGGCAGCCAGATCGGATTTACCCGCGCGCCGGTATACGCTGTCGAGAGCTTCATACGCGCCCCAACCTTCACCATATCCGCCGCCGAAACACCCGTTGACAGTGTTTCAGATCCGAACCGGTATCCAGCAAACAAGCCAACAGCGACGAGCGCTACGGCTGCAACAACCGCACCGCCCAGTTTTACAAATGCAGGCATGGAAATAGCCCTTTCTTGCGCTCTATTACGTTACGTTGCGTCAAATGTCGTAGTGGCCGAAAATAACGTCTTTCGAAAACGGCGCCACACCGCGGTGTTGCTGTTTATATGACCTGCTTTTCTCTGAACGTACGAATCTTTTCCTCTGTACGCCCTAGTTCTTTCAATATATCGTCCGTATGCTCGCCACGTGCAGGCGTGCCTTGGTACGGCTCCTGCACCTCGCCAGGCATTTCAATCGGTTGAGAAACAAGCTTAATATCGCCCAACTCTTTATGTGCGACGTCAGCCGCCATACCAAGATGCTTGACCTGCGGATCATCGAACACGCCTTTCATATCGTATATGTGGCCGGCAGGCACGCCCGCTTCATTCAATCGATCGATCAAGGTCACGGAGGAAAACCGCCTGGTCAACGACATCACAGCCGCCTTGCAGGCGTCGCGATTTTCAATACGCCCCATGATGGCTTCAAAACGCGGATCGCGGCCGAGATCGTTGTCCCCCAGAACACCGCACAACGCCCGCCACTG
>JBCDBL010000166.1:0-6980 GCA_039183635.1 Pseudomonadota bacterium | reverse complement strand
TTACCCCATCGTGCTGTCCTTCACCGCCATCGCCATGGTGACGGCGCTGATGGTGTTCGTGGTGCCGAAACTGGTGGAGCAGTTCGCCAGCATCGGCCAGGAGCTGCCGCCGCTGACCCGGGCTTTGATCGCGACGTCGGAGTTTTTGGGGAGTTACGGAATTTTCGTTCTGGTCGGGCTGTTCGTCGGTCTTTTCGCGTTCCTGCGGGCTTTGAAAAACGAAGGCTTTCGCCGCCGGGTCGACGCCGGCCTGTTGCGCCTGCCGCTGATCGGCCGCCTCATCCGGGAGGTGAGCGCCGCCCGGTTCGCGCGCACGATGGCGACGCTGACGGCGAGCGGCTCCCCCGTGCTGCAAAGCCTCCAGGCGGCCCGGGATACCGTGAACAATCTCATTTTCCGGGACGCCATCCACAGCCTTGTGGTCTCGGTGCGCGAGGGCGCGAGCCTCAACGGCGCCATGCGCCATACGAATATGTTCCCGCCTTTGGTGGTTTATATGGCCGCCAGCGGCGAAAACAGCGGGGAGCTGCCGGACATGCTGGGCAAGGCGGCCGATTACCTGGAGGCGGAGTTCGAAGCGGTCACCGGCGTCGCCCTAAATCTGCTGGAACCTGCTATAATCATCTTGATGGGCGGCATTGTGATGACAATCATCCTCGCGATCCTGCTGCCGATACTGAATTTGAATACGTTGGCTTTGGTTTAGTTATTTGAGAAGAAAGGGCGGATCCCATGATGCGCATCAGGATGAAACAACACAGGCGCCGGAAAAGCGAAGCAGGCTTTACCCTGATTGAAATTATGGTCGTGGTGTTCATCATCGGCCTTCTCGGCACGATGGTGGCGTTCACCGTGTTGCCGCGGCAGAACGACGCCATGATCACGAAGGCCCGGGCGGACATCAAAACCCTGGAAGGCGCGGTTGAGATGTACCGTATGCAAATTCTATCCTACCCCTCCATCGATCAGGGGCTTCAGTCGCTTGTCAGCGCCCCGGCCGATCTCGCCCGTCCGGAGCGGTACCAGAGCGGCGGATTTATCAAAGAGCTGCCGGCCGACCCCTGGGGCAATCCGTACCAATATGTCTATCCCGGCGAGAAGGGCGCGTTCGACATTTACTCCCTCGGCGCCGATGGGCGCATCGGGGGCGATGGCATCGATTCGGATATCGGGAATTGGCAATAACCGCCGTCCATAAGCGCGTAAAGACAGCTGGCTTTACGCTGATTGAGGTGATGGCGGTCGTGTTCATCATGGGCCTCATGGCCGGCGTCGTCGTATTGTCCATGCCGCGGGAGGACACGACTTTAAAAGATGCAGCGCGCCGTTTCGCAGCGGACGTAAAACACGCCGCAGACGAGAGTATTGTTGGCGGGCGGACCGTGGGGCTTAGTGTAGATGACAGAGGGTATGCGTTTTACCTCTACGAAGCTGGCGATTGGCGCGCCGCGGATGTACGGCGCGCCTGGCCGCAAGGCGTCGATGTGACGTATGATGATGAGATCGAAGGAACGCCGGCCGGACGCCGGGCGGACGAGGGCCGGCCGTCTGCGCCATCCTTGCGATTTTCCCCGACAGGCGAGGCGACGCCGTTTGAGGTGATCTTCGGGCGCGGCGGCGCTGAGATTCGTGTGGGCGCGGATGCGAACGGCGACATCCATATGGGGCGGCTTTAGCTGAAGTAGAGTATGAGCGGCAAGGAACGCGGATTTTCCCTGATTGAAGTCGTGGTCGCCCTTGGCGTCATCAGCGTCGCTATGCTCGCCCTTGTAAGGATCGCCGGAGAAAACGCCAAAGCCGTTGCGGCCATGGAGGAAAAGGCGCTCGCCGGTATTGTCGCTGAAAACCGTCTTATAGAACTGCTGTTCGAACGGGAACAGCCCCCGGCCGGGAAGAGCGAAGGCGAGATTGAACTGGCGGGGCGGAATTGGACGCTCACAGAAAGAGTATCCGCCACCGCCGACCCTGACATCTTTCGTATTGACCTGTCTGTTCAACGCGAAGGAGAGGATCGGCAAGCTGCGGATCTCACGGGATTTTGGGGGCGTGATTAACCCATGCGCAACGCCGGTTTTACATTGATCGAGATGCTGGTGGCGTTGTTCGTTTTCGCTGTCATCTCGACCGCCAGCGTCTCGATGCTGACGTTTACATTGCGAAGCCAGCAAGCCCTGGAGGCCGCCTCAGAGCGGACGCGAGAGTTGGAATTGTTCCGCACCGTTCTGAAAGCCGATCTCGCTCAGGCGAGATCCCGGCCTGTGCGCGGTCCCTTTGGCGACAAGGGGGTGAGCTTTTTCGGGGCGGCGGACCTCACCGACGAGGTCATTCTCGCTTTTACACGGGCAGGCTGGGAAAACCCCGGCGGCGCTGCGGCGCGGTCGTCTTTGCAATATGTGGAGTATGTGCTGGAGGACGACGTTCTTATCCGCCGCGCCCGCCCGCGCCTTGATGCGACGCCGGAAACGCCGGTGACGGAGCGACAGGTTTTGAACGGCGTAACGAACCTCAACATCAATTACATTGCAAGCGGCGTGCGGCGGGACGCCTGGATCGGTCAGGCCGGCGCCGCCGGCGCATTGCCGGATATAATTGAAATGACAATCATCCACGATGCGTTTGGCGAAGTGCGCCAATTGTTTCTTGTGGCGGGAGATCTGTAGTGTCGCTGCATACGGATCAAAATCATGCGGAGCGCGGGGTCATTTTGCTTACCGCCATGTTGATGGTGGCGGCCATGTCCGCCGTCGCTGTCGCCGTGATGGACGATATCCGTTTCGGTCTTCGACGCGCCACCAATGTCGCTCTCTATAACCAGGCCTACTGGTACGGTCTGGGCGCAGAAACACTGTCGCGCAGGGTCATTTTTCGGGACTGGGATCGCGACAATACCCGGTCCACACGCAACGATCTTTGGGCGCAGCAGGGCGTGCGGTTTCCAATCGAGGGCGGCGTTATCGAGGGCGTCATCTCCGATGGGTCCAATTGTTTTAATCTCAACAGCGTCGTGTCCGCCGAAGACGCCGGCGCGTATGCACGCAACAAGGCGGGCGCGGACCGCTTTTACCGGCTGTTGACGGCGTTGGACATTGATGCGGCCGGGGCGGGGGCCTTGACGGAAGCCCTTGTGGACTGGATCGACGCCGACGATGCGCCGGGATTGAACGGGGCTGAAGATTACGACTATTCCATCGCCAAGCCGCCCTATCGCACCGGGGCGGCGTTGTTGGCCGATATCTCCGAACTGCGCGCCATTTCGGGATTTTCCTCCGAGATTTACAGGGTTATCGCGCCCCATGTCTGCGTTTTGCCCACGACAAGGGCTAATATTCTCAATATCAATACATTGCTGGAACGCAATGCGCCCTTGCTCGTCGCCCTGGCCGGGAATGATCTCAGCGTGTCGCAGGCCGAGGAGATCATCGCCGCCCGGCCCGTAGATGGATATGATGACGTTGAAGTCTTTTGGGGGCAGGACGGCCTTAATCAGATAAATATTGAAGAAGATGTCAAAGCTTTAACGGGTCTTTTGACCCGATATTATAGCTTGGCGGCGCGTGTGGTTTATAACGGCGCGTATTTTGAACTGCACTCCCAGTTGGAGTTAACCGGAGCCGGGCAGGTGAACGTCGTGTCCCGTCGATTTGGAGCGCTGGATTGAAACGCACGCTCGTCATATTTTTAGACCAAGCCATCAAGGATACGGTCCGTTGGGCGGTTGCGGCCGCCGACGGCGCCATTGTCGAGGACGGCGTCGTCGCCCTTGACGGTCTTGCGGCCCTCGCCGCCCTTGAGACCGACGAGGTCATCGCCATCGCCCCCGGCGTCGATGTCTCCACAGCCTTTATGGCGACGCCGGCGAAAAGCGAAGCCCAGGCCCGGATCTCTGCGCCGTTTCTGATCGAGGACGATGTCGCGGTCGATGTGGCGGATCTGCATGTGGCGCTCGGGACGAAGCCCGTACGCCCGGATGCGCCCCGGCTCATCGGCTGGATCGCCGAGAACGCCATGGCCTCTTTAACAGGTCTTTTGGGGGAGGGTTTGAAGGTCGCGCGTCTTGCGCCGGATTATATGTGTTTGCCCGCTGCGCCGGGAGAGGTCGTGATTATTGAGGTCGCGGACACAGCGCTTGTGCGGTTTGGCGACGCAGGCGGTTTCGCCATAGAGCGCGATTTAGCCGCTGATGTCGTTCCCGCAGCTCTTATGGACGCGGATTGGGAGACGGTGCATCTTTATACAGACGATAAAGCGTTCGCTTCTTCTGTATCCGATGTCGCTGAGGCGTCGGGGCGTTCTATTGAAACTGCGCCTGGATTATCCGATCGCGCCGCGTACGAGACCCTGGCGGTCGGGGCGAGCGCGGCGCCGCTCACCCTTTTGCAAGGCAAGTACGCGCCGAAGCGGGAGTTGGGGGCGAGCGTGCGTGTCTGGCGCAAGGCCGCTGCGCTTGCCGCGAGCCTCGCCGCGGTCGTTATAGTCTCGGCAATGTCCGAGGGGTTTTATTATGACCGCCAGGCGAACCGGATGTATAAGCGGGCGGAGGCGACATATACTGCGGCGTTTCCCCAGGATCAGATCAGGGACCCCAGAACCGACCTGCCGCCGCGCATGCGCATTCGGTTATCGGAGTTTCGCGGCGGCGGAGGGCCCGCCTTTTTACAGCTTGCGGTGGTTCTATCTGAAAGTACGCAGACGTTAGATACGGTGAAAGTGGACGCGATGCGGTTTGACGCTGCGCAAGGCGATCTACGTGCGAACATTCAATATAAAGATTTTTCTGATATTGAGAAGTTGAAATCCGAGATCGCCGCCCGGGGCGCGCGCCTGGAGGAGGGGCGGGCGCGCCAGGAAGGGTCTGTTATCGCCGGTGAAATTATAGTGAGGCGTGCGTCATGACCGAATGGTGGGCCGGGCTTTCGCCCCGTGAAAAAACTCTGATCGGCGTCGCTGGCGGTCTGACCGCGCTTGTGGGCTTTGTCTTGCTCGTCATTGCGCCGGCGCATGGCTATCGACAGTCTGCGGAACGCAACTACACAGCCGCCCGTGCTTTGCTTGACGATGTCGAGACGGGCGTCGCCGAGGCGCGCGCGCTCAGCAAAAACGCCCGGGTCGCGCCGTCGAGCCCCGATGCGGTGCGCAGCGCCGCCAGCGGCCTCGCCCGTTCCATGGGGGTCTCCATAAATACGGTGCAGCCATCTGAACGGGGCGTCAGCATGCTGCTGTCCGACATTGACGCAAAGCTGTTGTTCCAATGGCTCGATCGTCTTCAAAGGGAGCATGGCGTCAATGTCATGCGCGCGTCTATACGGGCGAACGACGACGCCCAAACGGTGCGGGCTGATATCGTCTTCGGCGTAGGGGCCGCCCCATGAGCGTCCGGCGTCTTGTCATAGCGTTTGCGATCGCGCTGGTTGCGTTTCTCATCGCCCGGGCGCCTTTGTCGCTGGCGGGCGCGTTTTTGGATGACAGCTTCGCCTACGGACAGGCGGAGGGCACGGTTTGGCGCGGGACGTTCCGCAACGCCAATCTCGGCGGGCATCCGCTGGGCGATGTAAAGGTTTCATTGAGCCCGGCGAGCCTGCTGTTGCTGAAAGCGCGGGTCTCATTTGCGTTTCGCGGCGTCGGCGCAGAGGGGCGCGGTGTTTTGGAGCGCGGCGCCTTTGGCGGCGTTGCGCTGCGCGATGCGAAGTTGAAGGGCGATCTGGAGCGTCTCAGTATTTCCATTGCGAATGCGCCGCGCCAGGCGGGTCTTGTCACCGCCGACGTGAAAGCGATCGCGTTCGGTCCTTCCGGTTGCCGCAGGGCTGAAGCTGATTTGTGGACAGACGTCCTGGCCCAGGACGATCCCCGTTGGGACTGGACCGGTCCCACCCTCAGCGGTGCGGCTGCGTGCGCCGACGGCGTTCTTGTCCTGCCCCTGTCCGGCGTTGAGAACGGGCAGCGCATCATGTTGACGACGGAAGTTCGGCCGAATCTCGCCTATGTTTTTCGAGCCAGCGTTGAAACGGAAGACCCGAACCTTGGCGGCGTGCTGACGCTATTGGGCTTCCAGCGCAAGGATAGCGGTTTTGAATACACCCAAGACGGCGTCTTGCGCTTGTCCGAACTCATATCTTAATAGGACGCATCATGATGGGCTTTGCGACATATAAATTAATAAGGGCCATGGCGATTTGCGGCCTGTCCGGTCTTGTCGCCTGCGCCGGCGGCGCTGGTGCGCCGAACGTGTCCAAGGCGGGCGACGGGCCGGCGCGCCCATCGCCTCCTGCAAGCGGGGACCTGTCCGATGAAGGGTTTCGTCTTGCCGAATTGCCGCCGCGCCAAATGGCGCCAGGGGAGTGCGGCATGTTTTTGTGGAGCTTGCCCCCCCAGCCTCGTCTGGTTTATTTCAGCGGGGATGATCGCCGCGGCGCGGTTATGAACATCGCCGGCGCAGAGGTGCGGTTCGCCCGTACGGAGGTTTCCGGCGATGCGTTCTTCCAGCAGTATTCAGAACAAAGCTTTGTCTCCCCAACCGAAATGCGCCTGGACGTTTCAGTGGCGTTGGGGGAGGAGACGGCCTCCGGTCTCACGCTGCCGTCGGGCGCCTTGCGCTTGTCCCAGGCGAACGGCTGGGAGATGGTCGCGCCTGTGACCGGCATCGCAGGCTGCCGTAATCCAGACAGGCCGTAGAGCGGACGGAAGACGGCGCGGACCTCCGATCCAGCGTTCCCGGCTGGTCTTCTAAAGCGCCTCTTCTTCAATTGATGGTGTGGATGGCTCCTGCTCCCGGCGTCGCATTGCGCCATAGTTGGGTGTCATTGTCCCGAGCAAAAGGAGCCATCCATGTCAGAGCTTAGCACAGTCGGCGTCGATCTCGCCAAGAATGTCATTCAAATCCACGGTGTTGATGAAGGCGGTAAGGCCGTGGCGCGTCGTCAGCTCCGGCGCGGCCAATTTCTTGCATTTTTCGAGGGACGACCTCGTTGTCTGATCGGCATGGA
>JBCDBL010000165.1:0-6981 GCA_039183635.1 Pseudomonadota bacterium | reverse complement strand
TTACATCATTAACGGTTCAGATACGGACGTTGATCCTGAAACAGGGTTGGGGTTCATCGTTGACCCTGGCACGATACCTTTGGTCAGCGGCCGCGATCCGTCAGCATCCATCGACTTCAGTAAAATTGAAGATACGTATCAGGACGCAGGCCTTGATTTCAAATTGCCCTTATTTTTCGGCGGCAGAGAAATTCTTCTCAAAGCCGGTTATGCGTATACGGATAATGAGCGTGACTCGCTTAACCGTCAGTATTTTTACACCGGCTTCAGCACAATTGCCAACCAGTGTAACGATACGCGTCTAAATGGCGGCGATGCTGCTCAACGTATTGATCGCTTGTTGGATGACGCTTTCTTGTCTTCCGGCGCATGCGGGTCAACACCGCCGATCAGAATTGACCAGACGCCGAACAATACGGACTTCCCGGGCGAGACTCTCGGCACACTGCAAGTGCATGCGGGTTACTTTGGCCTGGACGCCCAGGTAAATGACTTTGTCCGCACCGCTCTTGGCGTCCGGTTCGAGGACGGCGAACAGACCAGCGAGACGATCTTCTTCGACAGCGTCTCCGATTCGCGCGTCGTGTTTAGCGCCCCTGTGATTGAAGAGGAATACTTCCTTCCCGCTGCAACGGTCACATGGAATTTCGCCGACAACCTGCAACTTCGCGTCGGCTATTCCGAGACGATCACCCGTCCGCAGTTCCGTGAGAAATCTCCGAACATTTTCCTCAATACGGAAACCGAACGCAGCTTCGTGGGTAATCCGTTCCTGGAGAACGCCGAGATCAAAAACTACGATGCGCGTTTGGAATGGTACTTTGGGCGCGAGGAGTTCATTACGCTCGGCGCGTTTTATAAAGACCTTGAGAACCCGATTGAAGAAATTGGGCGCAGCGTCGCCAACGAAAGCGACGTCACGACGTTCATAAACACGCCTCAAGCGGAACTTTATGGCGCGGAGTTTGAGTTCGAAAAACGTTTCGAACTGTATGACTTCGCCCAACGCTTTGCAGAAGGCTCGGCGCTGTCTGAATGGACATCGTCCAAAGATCTCTATTTCGCCGTGAACTACACCTACACGTCTTCTGAAGTTCAGGCCGGAAGCGAGCCTGTTAATTTGGCCGCGCCCCTTGCGACGGGACTGGGTTTCGTTCCGCTCGAAATTTCAGCGGAAAACCTCATCCAGGACGGGCGCGCGCTTCAAGGTCAGTCTGATCATCTGCTGAACATTCAATTTGGCTATGAAGACCTGGACGTAAATTCAAAAGCAACGTTGCTTTTGAACTACGCCAGCGAACGTATTCGGGAAGCCGGCACGCTTCTGGTCGGTGCAGACACGCCTGACGTGATTGAGGAACCGCCGCTTACCCTTGACTTTGTGTATACGCGCGGTTTCGAAGTTTGGGGCGGCGAGTACGAGGTTGGCTTTAAAGCGCAGAATATTCTCGGCGAGGAATACAAGGCCTT
The DNA here is from genome assembly GCA_039183635.1 of Pseudomonadota bacterium. GTDB lineage: Bacteria > Pseudomonadota > Alphaproteobacteria > Caulobacterales > Parvularculaceae > JBCDBL01. Next base: position 5,511 of record JBCDBL010000165.1, on the reverse strand, counting down.
CAGCGAAGGCCGCGGCGAAGTGCCCGTAGAGGAGTACGATCTTGGGCAGACCTTTGCTATTTCTCTGAAGCGCAAATTCTAAAATTCTGCGCAGAGTTTTTGAGCTCTGCGCGGGGTTGCTTTACAAATAATTAATGGCTCTCGGTCCTTTGGGATGGAGAGCCATTTGCATATGGTAAGGAACGATTTACGTTGATGGCTTTTAGTCACTGATGTGACGACTGAATTTAGATCCGTCGACGTTTATAAGTGTGTTTGAAGAATGCCGCCATTTCGCCCGCTCGCGTGGGGTTGGGCGGTCTGAATTGACGGGGGCGCTGGAAAACGGCGCGATTTGGGAAAAAATTGAGCGGTCCGGAGCAGATATCCAGCGATGCGCGGCTTCAAGCGGCGTCTGAGCGGCTGCGCGCCGCGCTGACCCGTTTTGAGACGGCGGGCCCTGCGTTCGGCCGTTTTTGGCGGAACGGCGGTGCTGGACGGCTCGCTGCTTGTGTTGAAATTGGACTCGTCATCGCCATCGCCTATGTGATGGCCGGCGCGCTGTGGACATGGTCCGCGCCGGCGGCCCGGCAAGGGGCGGCGGCGTATACGCCCGCCGCCGCGCAACTGTCGGCTTCCGTGGACGCCCTCACCAAATTCGATCCTTTCCACAGACCGATCGATACGGCCGACGGGGCGCAAAGCGATGCAGCGATTTTGCAGGCGGCGCGCGAGACGACGCTTAATCTGGAATTGTTTGGCATTCGCGCAGATGAGGGCGGGGCGAACGGCGTTGCTGTCATAAAAGGCGTCGATAACCAACAAGGCGTCTACGCTGTCGGCGAGGAAATTCCCGGAACGGCTGAAACCGTATCTATACGACGAATTCTTCCTGATAGGGTTATTTTGTCCAGGGCCGGTGTTCTGGAAAGTCTTTATTTTCATAATGCAGATCCCGAGGCCATACGCCGCGCCAGCGCACGCACGGGAACCGCGCAGCGCACAGCAAGACCGGAACGCACGGCGTTGCAAGCAGAACAACAGTCACGTATTTTCGCATTGGACAGCGCCGATGAGTGGTTGTCCGCCGTTGCGATACGCCCGCGGTTGGACGGTGCGCCGGGGTTTGTTCTGGCGCCGGGCGCATCGCGAGCTGTGTTTGACGATCTCGGCCTTCAGCAGGGCGACATTTTGCTGTCGGTGAACGGGGCGAGAATTGAAGGGCAAGAAAGCGCAATCGCCCTGGCGGAAAGCCTGCGTGATGCGTCTTCCGCGTCGGTTGTCGTTGAGCGTAACGGCGCTCCTGTGACATTGTCATATAGATTTGAGTAGTATATCATGCGTATGCACCATAAAAAAATCTGTCATGTGCTTCTCGCTGTATTGGCGTTTATGGGGCTTGGCGCACACACAGTCCGCGCGCAGGAAGAGCGTTTGGAGCGGATAAACTATAGCAATACGGAAATGCAGTCTTTCATCGAGAGTATCGCGAAAGACACGGGCAAGACCTTTATTGTCGACCCGAGCGTCCGGGGCAATGTGACGATAACGTCCCAGGTTCTGCTCACCAGAGACGAGATCTTTCAAATCTTCCTCTCTACGATGCGCGTGTACGGATACTCTGTGGTTTTAACCTCAAGCGGCGCCTATAAAATTATTCCGAACCAGGCTGCATCCCAAAGCGCATCGGCGATCGGCCCCGACGCCGTGGAAGGCGATCAGTTTGTCACCGAGGTTGTTAAGCTGAATAATTTCGAGGCGAGCGCGGCGGTTGGCATGATTAAACCGATTGTCGATCGCCAGGGGCATGTGGCGGCGAACCCGCGTGTCAACGCCGTCGTCATCGCTGATTACGCCAGCAATATGGGGCGCATACGTCAGGTTTTACGTGAACTTGATCGAGACAACTCCGTGATTGAGACCATCGCTCTTAAGAACACCTCCGCCCAGGAAATGGCGCGGATCGCCAGCTCCCTCGGCGGCCGCGGGGCGAGCGAGGACGGTCGCGGCGGGGGCAACATTTCGTTTGTGGCTGTCGACAGCTCAAACAGCCTTGTCATTCGCGGCGACAGCGTTTCTGTGTCGCGCATGCGGCGTATTGTGGAGGACCTCGACCGGCGAGGGGAATCCAGTCAGAATACCAGCGTCATCTATCTAAAATATGCAGATGCTGAAGAACTGGCGCCGATCCTTGAGGATTTATCCGGGGCGCTCACGCTTCCAGGCGGCGGGGGAGACGGCGGCGCCGTTGTAACAGCCGCGCGTCCCGGCGGGCCGAACATTGCGTTCCACAAGCCCACCAACGCCCTGATCATAAACGCCGATCCCGACACCCAAAGGGCGCTGTCCGATATCGTCCGTCAGCTGGATATTCGCAGGGCGCAGGTTCTGGTCGAAGCGATTATCGTTGAGGTGACCGACGACACCGCCCGCGAACTTGGTTTGGAGTTCATCATGTCAGGGTCAGATGAGTCTGATTTGCCGTTCGTGCTCAGCGATTACTCGCGCTCCAACCCGAATTTGCTGGCGTTGACCGGCGCGCTCCTGCTGGGCGATCGTGAAGAAAACGGCGATGGCGACAGCTCCACAGGTTCAGGCGTCACCGACCAGCTGCAGGAAGCGGCGGTGAATTCGCTTTTGAACCTGAACGGGTTTACCGCCGGATTCGGCGGACGGACCGGGGACGGAACGTTGTTTGGCGTTATATTGAACGCCGTCGATAATGACGCCAGTTCGAACGTGTTGTCGACGCCCTCCCTGATGACCCTTGACAATGAGCCTGCCTCCATCATCGTCGGTCAGGAAATTCCCGTCACCACAGGTGAATCTCTCGGGACTGACAATCAAAACCCCTTCCGCACCACGCAACGTCAGGATGTCGGGGTGCAGCTGGAGGTGACCCCGCAGATCAATGAAGGGGACGCCATCCGGCTTTTTATTCGTCAGGAAGTGTCGAATGTCTCCCCCTCCGTCGTCAACGATGCGACGGATTTTATCCTGGACAAGCGTGAAATACAGACCACGGTTCTGGCGGATGATGGCGAAATCATTGTGCTGGGCGGATTGATTGAGGATGAAGAAACGATCACGCAGAGCAAGGTGCCGGTGCTGGGCGAGCTTCCGGTTCTTGGAAGGCTTTTCAGCTCCGAGGGGCGGGTCGTCGACAAGACGAACCTCATGGTTTTTCTGCGGCCGACCATCGTCCGTGATAAGGATGACATCCGTGCGGTGACGAACCGGAAATATAACTTTATGCAGGCCGAAATTATAGAGCGTATGCCCGACGGCGCGCCGCGTCTTGATAACTTTCTGCGCGAGGTGGTCGGAGATGCGCCTACGGTGGAAAGCTCCGCCGGCGCGGAGCGTTAGGGGGCGAGAGAACCCATGTCCGAGACCACCGACCCGGTCATTCAATACGCCTTCGCAAAGGAGCGCGGCGTCGTCTTGCTCGAAGGCGGCGCACGGCCCCGGATCGCCCTGCGCGAGGGGGCTTCGCCGGCGGCGTTGATCGAGGCGCGGCGCGCGTTCGGCGCGCCGATCTCTGTCGAGCGTTTGGCGCCGACGGCCTTCGATCGCCGGTTGTCGGAGGTCTATGCGGTGGAGGGCATTGGCTCGGCCGAACTTGCCGGTGATCTTAATGAAGCCGAAAGCCTGTCGGCGCTTGCTGAAGACATTCCGCAAACGGCGGACTTGCTGGAGGCGAACGATGATGCGCCGATCATTCGGCTGATCAACGGTCTTATCTCCGAAGCCGTTAAAATGAAGGCCTCCGACATTCATATCGAGCCTTATGAGAACCGCTTGTCGGTTCGCTTGCGGGTCGACGGGGTCTTGCGCGAGATTTTAAACCTGTCCCAGCGCGTGGCGCCGCCGCTCGTCTCCCGCATTAAGGTGATGGCGCGCCTCGACATCGCTGAAAAACGCGTGCCCCAGGACGGCCGGATATCCCTGTCCCTCGCCGGCAAGGCCATCGACGTGCGGGTCTCCACCCTGCCGTCCCGCCATGGGGAGCGGGCGGTGTTGCGCCTTCTCGACAAGGACGAAGCGCGGTTCGATCTTGATCACCTCGGCATGTCCGAAGACATCCTGAAGCGCTACCAGAGAGCTTTAGGTCAGCCGAACGGCGTCGTCTTGGTGACGGGGCCCACGGGCTCTGGCAAAACGACGACGCTCTATGGCGGTCTCAACGCCTTAAACGATCAGACCCGTAATATTTTGACGGTGGAAGACCCTATCGAATACGCTATCGACGGCGTCGGCCAGACCCAGGTGAACGCCAAGGTGGGCATGAGCTTTGCGGCGGGCCTCAGGGCGATCCTGCGTCAGGACCCCGACGTTGTCATGGTCGGGGAGATCCGCGACGTGGAGACGGCGGAAATCGCCGTCCAGGCGAGCCTCACCGGCCACCTTGTTCTGTCCACGGTGCACACCAACAGTGCGGCGGCGGCTGTGACGCGCCTGCGCGACATGGGAGTGGAGCCGTTTTTGATCTCCTCCACGGTGAGCCTCATCATCGCTCAACGTCTGGTGCGGCGGCTTTGCGATGCGTGTAAAACCCCACGTTCCGCCACGGCGCGGGAGAAGGAAATTCTCGGCGCGCCGGCGGGGGAAGAGCTTACCCTCTATCAGCCGAAGGGCTGCGCCGTATGCGGACATATCGGCTATAACGGACGCCTTGGTATTTATGAGGCGATTGTTGTCGACGAGACGCTGCGCCAGATGATCCACGACGATGCGCGGGAGACTGACATCGCCGCCTATGCGTTCCGGGAGTCGAGCACGCTGCTGCAGAGCGGCCTTTCCCATATCCGGGCGGGGCTGACGAGCGCGGAGGAGGTTCTGCGCGTCTGCCGCCATGAGGGCGAAAGCGATGGCGACGTTTGAATATACCGCCCTCGACGTTACAGGCCGCACCCGAAAGGGGGTCCTGTCGGCGGACACGGCCCGGGGCGCCCGCAAGGAGCTGAAGCAGCGACGCCTGACCCCGTTGAAGCTCGCCGAGGTGTCGGAAAAGCGCGCCGCGGCGGCGGAAAGCCGGTTTTCCTTTTTACGCCGCACGTCCATCGGCGGGCGGGATCTCGCCCTCGTCACGCGGCAATTGGCGACGCTGATCCGCGGCGGCGCGCCGGTGGAGGAGGCGGTGCGCGCTGTCGCCGCCCAGGCCGACAAGCCCGCCGTACGCCGAACGCTTTTGTCGGTGCGCAACGGCGTCATGGAGGGGCGGCGCCTGTCCGAGGCGATGGCGGAGGATGACGCGTCCTTCTCTAAACTCTATCGCGCCATGGTCGCGGCGGGGGAGGCCTCCGGCGGTCTCGGCCCGGTTCTGGAGCGCCTGTCGGACTTTCTGGAGAAAATGCAGGCGATGCAGCGCAAGATCATGGGGGCGATGATTTACCCCATCGTGCTGTCCTTCACCGCCATCGCCATGGTGACGGCGCTGATGGTGTTCGTGGTGCCGAAACTGGTGGAGCAGTTCGCCAGCATCGGCCAGGAGCTGCCGCCGCTGACCCGGGCTTTGATCGCGACGTCGGA
>JBCDBL010000164.1:0-6988 GCA_039183635.1 Pseudomonadota bacterium | reverse complement strand
TGGGTGCGCGGCGTCTGTGTGGCCCCCTCCGTCCGCTGTCGCGGACACCTCCCCCGTGAAACGGGGGAGGAGACCTCAGAAATCTCGTTTTAAGGTAAGACTGCTTCTGGTGGCGCAAAGCGAAGCGTTTCAAACTTCCCCCTCTGGGGCGGGTCAATGACTTTTTAAGGGCATGCCATAATCCAGCGCCTATCGCGCAAAATCGGACACCAGCTTTTCGCAAAAGACACGCGTAAAAACAAAGATCCGGAACACGTAAACTCAATACAATTCAATGAGACGCTCTGAACAGCCTTTCTCGATCGCGCCAGGCCGATGGGTGGCTGAATTCCACTTATTCGTGCGGCGCGCCAGCAGATCGGAGCTGCGGCCTACTTCACGACTTTCAGCCGCGCCAGCTCCCGAGCGCGTTGGCGCTTTAAATCATGACGCACGCCGCGCTTCACGACGATGTAGAACACGAAATAGGTAATCGCCGCACCGACGCCGGCCATCCACAGCGGAAGGTCGTCGAAAATATGGATGAGCCGATCTTCTGTGAGACCCACGGCGGCCGCAAGACCTGGCCATTCCATGCCAAACAGAATAACTGCGCCAAGGGCGGCCATGGCAAAGCCAAGCATGCCTGCGAGAACAGCGCCGACGGTGACGCCAAAGTCAGCGCGCTCTTCTTCCTTCGAGATAATCATTTTGCTTGGATCGCCGGTGATCGCCTGGCTGGCGGCGAACAGGGCGCGCATGCGTCCGGCTTGTTCTTCTTCGGAAATAACTTCGCCGGCGCTTTCACGGGCCTCTTCCAGGTCGATCAATGGGACGGCTTTGAGCTCTTCATCGGACAGATAGCCGACTTCGCATTCCGGCGCAGGGCTGGCGTCGCTGGTCGGCACCACAATGTCGGAATTGACCGGCATCAAGAACAGCGACTTTTCCGCAGCCCGGCGGCGCACCAATCCATCGAGCACCACCAATTCATCGCCGATGCGTGATTTATTCCACATTTCAAAGGCTTGAGCCGCCCCAAGGCGATCGCCCTCATTCAGCTTTTTCAAGACTGTGGAGCGGCGAAAATTGTCCTCACCGATATTGAAAATCAGGGATACCAGAGCATCGAACTCGTTCTGGTTGAGCGGCGCCATCACCACCTCTTCAATGAGGCGCTCTATAGGCTCTGAATCCATGCGAAGAAACTGGTCGGCTTGCTGCTCGGAAACCTGCATGCCGTGACGCGCCGATGCGGTGTGTCCATACCCCACGGACCATTGCTCGCTTGGCGCGTAATGGGCGTGAAGGCGCAAACCCTCGTAACCTTTGATGAGATTCAGCCCTGTTTCACTCGCCCGCATCGGCTTTCGTTTCCCCTCGCCCCCCGGACGACTCTCTCGCCCCACGATCCGTTAATTATTAACACAGATAAAGGCCAGACGTCGAGCGTTTCGCATGCCGTTCTTAGACGACGGCCGAACCCCATCTTTGCAGTACGGCGGTCTGTTCGCGGCTTTCTTAGTCTGCTATCTCAAAAGACTCATCTAAACGCCAGGGCGGCGGTCCGCCACCCCTACGCAAGGCCTCCAGCCCATGTCCGACACGCCCGCCCCGGGGCCTCCCCGAAAAGCGGCGATCGCTTTCATTTTCTTTACCGTTGTACTCGACGTCCTGTCTCTCGGCGTCATTATTCCCGTGCTGCCGCGCCTGGTTAAGGATTTTGTCGGCGGCGACACCGTTGAAGCGGCTTACATATACGGGCTTTTCGGCACCATTTGGGCGTTCGTGCATTTTTTCGCATCGCCCATTGTGGGCAGCCTGTCGGATCGCGTCGGGCGTCGGCCCGTCATTGTCTCCTCAAATGTAGGGTTAGGGCTTGATCATGTTCTGATGGCGGTCGCGCCCACCCTCGGGTGGCTGCTTATAGGGCGTGTGATTTCAGGCGTCATGTCAGCCACCATCTCCACCGCCTATGCTTACATCGCAGATGTGGTTCCGCCGGATAAGCGCGCGCGGTTGTATGGCCTTCTGGGAGCGGCTTTCGGGCTTGGCTTTATCGTGGGTCCAATCTTTGGGGGACTTCTCAGCACAATCGATCCGCGTTTGCCGTTCTGGGTGGCGGCCGGCTTCAACCTCGCCAATGCTCTGTACGGTTTTTTTGTGCTCCCAGAATCCCTGCCTGCGCACCGCCGCACGCCATTTTCATGGAGACGTGCGAACCCTATAGGGTCTCTCGTTCTGTTACGCTCTGAAAAAGGGTTGCTGAATTTAGGCCTGGTGCACTTTTTCGGACAGCTTGCACAGTATGTTCTACAAAGCACATTCGTTCTGTATGCGATGTACCGTTACGAATGGGGCGAAGTCAAAGTATCCTTGACGCTCGCAGTATTTGGATTGTGCAACGTCATAGTCCAGGCCGGTCTTGTTAAGCCGGTTGTCGACTGGCTTGGGGAACGTGGCGCTCTCATGCTGGGTCTTGCGTGCGGGATTGTGGGCTTTGCTATTCTCGCGTTCGCCGACAAGGGCGCGTACTTCTTGCTGGGCGCTCCGTTCACGTCAATGTGGGGGGTGGCCGGCCCGGCGCTGCAAAGCCTTATGACCCGGCGCATCTCTCCTTCGGCGCAAGGCCAGTTGCAGGGCGCGCTGTCCAGCATTATGAGCGTCGCCGGTATGATCGGTCCCGTTCTGTTTACGCAGGTTTTCGCCTACTTCATCTCAGCCAGCGCAATCGTTTACTTGCCAGGGGCCAGCTTTTTACTGTCAACGTCGATCCTTGGGGTGGCGAGCGTCTTGGCCTGGAACGCCACCCGAGAAAGCTCTGCGCCATTACAAGAGAACGACGGCCGCTAGTCCGAGAAAAACAAAAAAGCCAACAATATCCGTGACCGTGGTGACGAACACAGCGGACGCAACGGCGGGATCGGCGCCGGCGCGCTGCAGACCGATTGGAATGAGAATACCGGCAAGCCCGGCGGCGAGAAGGTTTATCACCATCGCCACGGCAACGACAAATCCGAGCGTTAAAGCATCGGCCTGGCTCGGCGCTCCAAGAAGAAGCCCATACCAGAGGATCGACAGGGCGCCGAGAATGACGGCGAAAACGACGCCGTTGAGGCCGCCCACCATCACTTCACGCAATACAATGCGCGCCGCGTTCGACGGCGTGATGTCCTTTGTGGCGAGGGAGCGAACAGCGACCGTTAAGGTCTGCGTCCCCGCATTTCCGCCCATGGAGGCAATGATGGGCATCAGGACGGCAAGCGCCACAATTTGTTCTATGGCGGCGTCGAAAACCGCAATAACAATCGAAGCGAGGATCGCAGTCAAAAGATTGACCGAAAGCCAGGAAAAACGCCGCCGCATCGTGGTGAACACCGTATCGGCGAGGCCCTCCGTCTCCTGAACGCCGGCCAGAGCCAGCATGTCCTCGTGGGTTTCCTCATGGACGATCTCAACAACGTCGTCGACGGTGATCATACCCACCAGACGTCCTCCTTCATCGACCACGGGGGAGGAAATAAGATTGTATTTCTCGAACAGGTAAGCCACCTCCTCCTGATCGGTTGTCACCGGGATCGGATGGCGCTCTTCCGCCATTAAATCGCGAATGACGACATCCCTCTGGGATTTCATCACCTTGGACAACATCACCGATCCGATCGGCTTAGTCGTGGGGTCAACCACGAAGACTTCGTAAAAGCGGTCAGGAAGGTCGGAGGCGCCGCGCATATGATCTATGATCTGGCCCACGGTCCAGTAGTCCGGGGTCGCGAAGAAATCCTTCTGCATAAGACGCCCGGCGGTATCTTCGTCATAGTCGAGGGCGGCCTGTACGGCGATCCGCTCTTGCTCGGGAACGTCTTTCAGGATTTCAGCGACTTTTTCGTCTTTGAGATCTTCCAGAACGAAGGCGGCGTCATCGGTGTCCAGCTCTGCGATGGCTTCGGCGACCTGGGTCGGCTCCATCGCTTCGACAACGCTTTCACGCACGTCCTCTTCGAGTTCCGGCAACACCTCGAACTCAAGATCGTCGCCAACGCACTGGACAAGAGCCTGGCGTTGGCTTTCCTTCAAAAGCTCCAAAAGGTCGGCGAAATCCGCTGGGTGAAGATCCGCCACAAACCGGCGGGCGTCTTCAAAGTTCTCCGTCTCCACCGCATCGGCGACCGCCTTCACGAAATTCGGATTTAGCGCGTAATCCTTTTCCAGCGGCGTGTTTTCCGGCGTTGCGATGTCTGTCCGTGAGGGTGCGGCAGGCGTTGTCATAGCGCAAGTACCGTTTGAGGCGCGCAGCAGGCGCGCGCGGACGAAAGAAGCGTTTCAGGGAACTGAATCAATTGTTTAGTCGATGTTTCGAACGTCGGCAAGCGTGAGAACTATTGCACCATTGGGCCAAACGGCCAACATGGCCTGCAACACTTCAGTTAATACATTGCATACGGATGGTTGGGTTTATGGCCAATTAAGTCACTTGCCTCACCCAAAGGCGGAGGTTTGAAACGCTTCGCCTGGGACCGCCATAAGCGGTCCTGGATTACGACGCGCCCTGCGCTGTCCTCCCCCGCCCGGCGGGGGAGGTGTCGGCGACAGCCGACGGAGGGGGCCAGACGCCGCCCTTTAAGCACGCAGATCCCACGCCCCCTACGACCCGCGCGCACCGCGCGGTTTTCCGACGACAATGTAAAACGTGTCCGGTCCTCCACAGAAGGTGGAGGTTTTTGATGGGACAACAAAAAAGCCGGCCTGACGGCCGGCTTTGTCTTTCAACTTTTGAAAGCCCGAATTTTAAAATGCGTAAGGCGTCCGTAAACGTTGCATCCAAAGAGGCTGATTGTTCGGGCGCATCGTCAAAGGCCAATTCACAACGCTTTCCGAAGAAGTGACCGTCCGCTTCGACTGCAAGATCGCGTAGCCGGGAATTTCGATGACCACACCCATTTCAGAGCTGTCGCCGATCGCCGACAAGGGAACGGGCGCGCCGAATGTAATGCTGTTTGAAGATGTTTGATACGCGCCCTTGAACAAACCCCACGTCATTCCGCTCGCGCTGGAATGTAGACGCGCGCGGGCTTGACCATTCCTAATCATCGTCTCCAAATTTTCCGGCATGCCGGGACCGCCGCTGAGGGTGACGTTGATATTCATTATCACATAGCCGGCTCGAACGTTCTGGACCCGGTAAACCTTCGCCTCCGGCGTGTAGGATGCGAAGCGCGGCTGCGCTTCATAATGGAATGGCGCGCTGTGAACAGGCTCCAACGGCATGGGAGGCAGCGCCGCCGCCGCCGCGCCGAAGGAATTGGTTTGTTGCACAGGCAAGGCTGTCATAATGGCTGCGAGCAAACCGACGCCCGTGGAAAAGGCGCCGCTGCGCGTCGTCGGTTCGAATACGAATGTCGATCCGGCGCCAATCGCCATCAAAGCGCCTATTACGTAGAACAACGGAACGCTTTGTCCGAAAAAATCGTTCATGAAAACATTGAGCGCAACAATCGCAGAAGCTTCCTTCTTCTGGAAGAAATCAAGCGCAACCGCGACCACGATGCCCGTCGCCGCAGCGCCGGCGAAGCCGAAAAAATCGCCAACCCCAAGATCGCCAGGCTGAACGCCTTTTTTTGCCCCATATGCCATAGAGTGTCTCCCTCACGATAAGACGAAAACGAGATATGTTCGTTCCGTCCCCCCAAAACCCACAGATCGGCGATGCGCGCCAAACTATTTCCTAAGACATAGTATCAAATTTTAACGATTTTTCGATGCCCCCAGCCAAAGAATTTCAATTGCAGGCGTTTTTCCTGAAAAAAGCCTATCACACCATGCTAAGGCGCGTTTGCGCTTTATCCGATGCAACGCAGCGGGCGCAAACGGCTCCGCGTCATTGTTCCAGCAAGCCCTGCGGAGAGGCGAACGGGTGATCCATTTCGCCTGCAATCCGCTCTATAACTTTTTACTATGAGGAGGCCCCGCATCTATGGCTGTCGTCATTTATCATAATCCGCGATGTTCAAAATCCCGCCAAACCCTTGAGTTGCTTAAGGATAATGGCGTAGAGCCTGAAGTGAAGGAATATTTGAAAACGCCCCCGACCGCGACAACGCTAAGAGCCTTGTTTAAAGCGCTCGACGTTCCGGTCAGAGACGCGATGCGCCGCAAAGAGCAAGCTTATAAAGAGCTGAATCTTGACGCCCCGGAGGTCAAGGAAGCCGATCTTATCGCAGCGATCGTTGAAAATCCCATCCTTCTGGAACGCCCTATCGTCGTTCATGGCGCAAAAGCCGCCATTGGGCGGCCGCCAGAGGCGGTTCTAGAGATCCTGTAATTTCGACGCGAAAAGTTAACTAAGGCTGCGCGTCGCCGTCTTCAGGAAATGTCGGGATCGCAATATCGTCTGCGGCCGGCGCGCCGTTTGTTGCATCCCCGGCAGATGACGGGGCAACCCCAAGATCTTCAGGACTTGAGGGAAGGCTGAATTCCGTCGCGCTTTGCTCTTCGGAGGAGTTCTCAACGGGATCGATATCAAGAATTGTTTCCTCACCGTTGTTTGCGCCTGCAAGAACGGTCAATGCAATACTTGTTGTAAAAAAACCTGCGGCCAACAAGGATGTCGCACGCGTCAGCGCGTTCGCCGCCCCGCGTCCGCTCATAAATGCGCCCCCTCCGCCGCCGCCGATTCCAAGCGCGCCGCCTTCAGACCGTTGAAGCAAAACAACGCCGACAAGGCTTGCAGCGATAAGAATATGAATTGTTAAAAGAACGGCGATCATAAAGCGTATCTTCTGTGGTCAGGGCAAATAATTAAAGAATGGCTGTCTATAGGAAATGGAGGCTTTTGCCAACATCCACAACCCTTCACCTATCTGCGTCGCATACTTGGGAGCCGCCAACCGCAGGGGCGCGCCCTGAGCCGTTTGCAACTCATATAACTAGAGCGCATTCACAAAAGCGGGAACCGGTTTTGTGAATAAAATGCGCGTTAAACATAAACTTAGACCGCATTTACGATTCG
>JBCDBL010000163.1:0-7018 GCA_039183635.1 Pseudomonadota bacterium | reverse complement strand
GCGCGGCGCAGCCGCCAAACCCTTGCGAGAGCTTGGGGCGCATCCGGAAACCGGAGACCCCGTCAACGTCATGGACGGCCGCTACGGGCCTTATATCAAGCACCAAAAAATCAACGCCACCCTGCCGCGAGACATGGAGCCCGAAAAGGTGACGCTCGAGCAAGCCGTGACGCTGATCGCGGAAAAAGAGGCCAAGGGCGGCGGAAAGAAAAAAACCGCCAAGAAAAAAACGGCGAAGAAAAAGACCGCAAAAAAGGCGACGAAAAAGACAACCAAGAAGACGGCTGCGAAAAAGAAAACAGCCAAGAAAACCACAAAAAAAATCGCCGACAAAACTTCTGAATAATCCTGCGTCTTTGGGTCGCTTGCGCGAATACGCCCTATCGCAAGCGACAGGTTAAAATCACATAGTCATGGAACAACACCTGCGCGCGCGGGGACGAAATTATAATTAGCATATAGGGGAACGGCTCATTCCTTTATCGATCGGCATCGCAGGCGCCGGCGTTTGCGGGTTGGCCGCCGCGATAGCGTTGGCGCGGGACGGGGCGAGCGTCGTTGTATTCGACCAATTCGACGCGCCGCGCCCTGTGGGCGCCGGCCTCATGCTCCAGGAAACAGGTCTCGCAGTTCTCGGCGCGCTTGGCCTTAGAGAGACGATTGAGAACCTGGGCGCGCCGATCCGGCGCCTGCTCGGCGTCTCAATCTCATCCGGCCGGACGGTTTTGGATGTGCGCTACGCCGCACTGAGAGACGGGCTGACGGGGCTCGGCGTACAGCGCACAGCACTGTTCAATGTTCTGTTCGACGCGGCAAAAGCTAACGGCGTTGATATCACGCCTAACGTTCGCGTTACCGAAGCGGACAGCACCGAAGGAACGCTTACGGACGACCGGGGCCGGCGACACGGCCCCTTCGACCTTGTGGTGGACGCTCTCGGCGCGCGTTCGGTTTTATCGCAACAGCCGAAACAGGACCTCGCCTATGGCGCGCTCTGGACGACGGTTCCGGCTCCGACGGGCGCGCCTTTTCAACAAGACGCTCTTCAGCAGCGCTATCTCGCGGCGCGCCAAATGGCCGGCGTTATGCCGTCCGGACGGACGCAGCCGGAGGCGAAGGCCATGGCGACCTATTTCTGGTCCTTGCGCACCGATGCATACGATGCATTCCGCACAGCCCCTCTCGCCGCGTGGAAACAGGAGGCCGTCGCTCTGTGGCCCGAAACAGCGCCTGTGCTCGACCACATCAAAACCCATGACGACCTCGCTTTCGCGCGTTACCGTCACCGGACACACCGGCCCCATACGGACGGCCGCATCGCGCATACGGGGGACAGCTGGCACGCGACAAGCCCGCAGCTCGGACAAGGGGCGAATATGGCGCTGCTCGACGCCTACGCCCTTGCGCTCGCCATGCGCGAAACGTCGAATGTTGCAACAGGCCTATCGCGCTACGCACAGCTCCGTTCGGGACATATTCATCTGTTTCAGACCATGAGTTGGCTGTTTACGCCGATTTATCAATCGGATTCGACCCTTCTGCCGGCGGTGCGCGACTGGGCGATTGCGCCGATAAGCCGCTTGCCCCTTGTTCGGAAACTGCAAGCGGCGATGGTGAGCGGCGCCCTCGGCGCGCCTTTGGCGCCGTTGGGCCTGAACGGGTGAAACACCGCGCCCATTCCATAGTTTAAAACCCTTCCCCGCCGGCGATCTCCGCCAGCAGGTCTTCCATGGTTTTCCCTTCAGACGCGGCGGGCGTCGGCGCAGTCATGGTTTGCAGCGCCGGGGACGGCTCTTTGTACGCGACAAAAGGCTTCAGCGCCCGCGCCGGCGCGCCGGGAAGGCTCGCGCCAGCCGCACGCCGCCAAATCTCCGCCGGCGCACGCCCGCCCGTGACGTCCCCAAGGGGGGCGTTATCGTCCCGGCCGACCCAGACCCCTGCGATATAGTCCTCCGCATACCCAATAAACCAGGCGTCGCGATAGCCCTGGGTGGTGCCGGTTTTTCCCGCCACCGTACGGCCCGGCAATTGCGCCCGGCGCCCTGTCCCCTCGGCAACGACAACTTCCAGCATCTTTGCAATGTCGCGCCAGTTTTTCTCGGCGATCACCCGTTTGGCCCCCTGCGGCGCGCGTTCATAAAGCAACCGTCCTTCGGCTGTCTCAACCTCCAAAACGGCATGGACCGGCGCGGCGTACCCGCCGTTCGCAAATGGCGCGTAGGCGTTCGTTAGCTCCAGCAACGTGACCTCAGACACTCCAAGGGCAAGAGACCTATGGACGCGGACATCGGACTTTACGCCAAGCCGACGCGCAGCGCCCGCAGCGCGGCCGGGCCCAACGCGTTCAGACACCCGCACCGCAGCGGTGTTCAAGGATTTTGCTAAAGCGTCCGTCAGGGTCACCTTGCCGTAATACTTATCGCGATAGTTCGCAGGGGACCAATTTCCGAGCGTAAGCGGCGCGTCAATGACGCGGGAGCGCGGGGAGAACCCGGCCTCAAGCGCGGCGAGATAGACGAAGGGTTTGAACGCCGACCCCGGTTGCCGGCGGGCGTTGACGGCGCGATTGAACTGGCTCGCCGCATAATCGCGCCCGCCCACCATGGCCGTAACGCCGCCCTGAAGGTCCAAAGCGACAAAGGCGGCTTCCGCTTCGGCAGGAAACGCCCCGTCTGCAGCGGCGCTAAGGACCGCAGCTTCAGCTGCGCGCTGTACGGACAAATCGAGGCTTGTGCGAGCGATAATGTCGGCATCATAGGCGCCGATGAGATCAGGCAGAACGGCGACCACGTAATCGACGAAATGGGCGGAGCCGGCGCTGGCGCCCTGGGCGGCAAGCACGACAGGCGCCTCAGCAGCCAAAACCCGCTCGCGCGGCGTCAGAAAGCCCGCCTCGACCATGGCGTCGAGGGCCATCGTGCCGCGCCCCGCGGCGCCTTCAGGGCTGTGGGTGGGGGCGTAACGGGACGGCGCCTTCAACAGCCCCGCCAGAACGGCGGATTGTCCGATGCTGAGATCTTCAGCAGCGACGCCGAAATATCTCTGGGCCGCCGCTTCAATTCCATAGGCGCCGGCGCCGAAGTAAACACGGTTTAGATACAACGTCAGAATTTCGTCCTTGGAGAACCGCGCCTCCAACCATAAAGCGAGGATCGCCTCCTGCACTTTTCGCTTTAAGGTTTTCTCCGGGCTGAGGAAAAGGTTCTTGGCGAGTTGCTGGGTGATCGTGCTCGCCCCTTGCCGAATTTCACCTTCCTTGGCGTTCACCAACAGCGCGCGCAGGACAGACAAAGGATTGACGCCCACATGGTGGTGGAAATTACGGTCCTCAAGCGCGATGACAGCCTGCCCCACATGGGGCGGCAAATCAGCCAGGCGCACGGGCGCGCCATAGGTCAGCCCATAAACCGAGATCTTCTCCCCGCGCCGATCAAGCACGGTCACCGCAGGCCGCCTGTCAACAGACCATAGCCCGGAGGTGCTCGGTAAATCCGCTGCGTAATAGAAAATAAAGGCCGCGCCGATCAGGCACAAAAACGAAAAGGCCGCCGCCACATGGCGCAACGCCATCAGATAACCGCTGATGCGGGGCGGCGTGCGTCGGGGCGCCCGAACCGACCTTCTGGACGGTCCGCCCCTGCGCCCCTTGCTTTTACGAGCGGTCGAAGATTTTGAAGAACGTCGCGCCATAGCCGGATTCGTCGTTTAATCATTTGTTAACAGCTTGGAATAGCTGACATTTGGTTAACGGCGCGTGAATGCATCAACCTTGATTGAAGCGACAGAATGCGGTACTTAACTACACCGTGCAGTTTACCTATCGGAGACCTATGCCCAAAAGCGCTATCGCCCCTGACGCATTTGAGCCGGACGACGCCAAAGGCGGCGCCATTCTCGACGCCGCGCAAAAAATCTTTCTCTCAAGAGGGTTTGACGCTGCAAGCATGGACGTCATTGCGGCCGAGGCCAACGTATCGAAACGCACAGTCTATAACCGCTTCCAATCTAAAGAAGCTTTGTTCGCCGGCGTCGTCTCGCGCACATGCCAGCAGGTGTTGCCCCTGGACATGTCGGAGACAGGATTTGGAACCCCGCCGGATATTTTCCTGCACGACTTCGGCGTGCGGATGCTTTCATTACTGCTCGACGAAGACGCAATCGCGCTTCACAAGCTCGTCACGTTTATCGCTTCAGACGCCCCGGACATAGCAGAGGCGTTCATCGCCAACGGTTCCGACAAGGTGATTGGCGTTCTTATCCATTATTTCGATCGCCAATGTGACATGGGTTCGCTTGTCATCGAAGATAAGCAAGAGGCGGCCTGGTATTTGTGTAGTTTAATGAAAGAGCCTTTGCATATGTACGCGGTGTTGGGTCGAACCGATTTGGTTACGGAAGATGCGATCCTCAGACATGTGCAAAGGTCGGTATCTGCGTTTTTGAAGATTTATGCGCCGAAATGACGGCGGCGATGCTGCGCCCTGAAGACCTTCTAAGACCGACACCCACAGGCCTTTATTGTCCGCCTGGGGATTTTTATGTGGATCCGGTGCGCCCGGTGGACCGGGCCGTCGTCACCCACGGACATGCCGATCACGCCCGGGCCGGCCATGGCGCTGTCCTGGCGACGCGGGAAACCTTGCGGATCATGGCGGCGCGATACGGGGCGGATTTCACGGCGCATCGCCAGGAATTGCGGTTTGGCGAAACGGTCCAGGTGAACGGCGTTGACGTCGCCCTGGCCCCGGCGGGTCATGTGCTGGGCTCGGCCCAGGCCGTGGTTCAACATCGCGGCCTGAAAATCGTCGCCTCGGGCGATTACAAGCGCCGCCGCGATCCCACCTGCTCGCGTTTTGAGCCTGTGCCCTGCCATGTGTTCATTTCAGAGGCGACCTTCGGCCTGCCGGTGTTCCGCCACCCTGACGACGCCGGGGAGATCGGGAAGCTCCTCGCCTCCCTCGCCCAGTTTCCCGAACGCACCCACCTTGTGGGCGCCTACGCCCTTGGCAAGGCCCAGCGGATCATCTGCTTGCTGCGGGAGGCCGGCTACGACGCGCCGATTTTCATCCACGGCGCCCTGAAAGCCCTCTGCGCGCTTTACGAGGAAGAAGGCGTCGCCCTCGGCCCCTTGCAGCCCGCCACGATCGCCGATAAAGGCCAAAAACGGGATTTCGCCGGGAAAATCGTCATCGCCCCGCCCTCGGCCTTCGCCGACAAATGGGCCCGGCGCTTCGCCGACCCTCTGCCCGCCTTCGCCTCCGGCTGGATGCGGGTGCGCCAACGGGCGAAGCAGCGGGGCGTGGAGCTGCCGCTCATCCTCTCCGACCACGCAGATTGGGACGAGCTCACCGACACCGTCCGCGACGTCGCGCCGGAGGAGCTGTGGGTCACCCACGGCCGCGAGGAGGCCCTGGTGCGCCAGGCGGAGCTCATGGGCGTCAAGGCGCGGCCCCTGTCTCTGGTCGGATATGAGGACGAAGGGGATTGACCACACATTCTCTAAACGTCATCCCAGCGAAAGCTGGGATCCAGGGGCGGCATACTGAGAACAAGCGACCCTGGATCCCAAATCTGCGCCGAACTAACGTTCGGCTTGTTTGGGATGACGACTTCGTCATAATCACCAGACTATTCACAAAATACGAAATGCCTACTTCCCGTGACCGCCTCTCTTCCGTCTAAGGACGATATTCTGAAATTCATCGAAACGTCATCCGGGGAGACGACGCGGCGGGAGATTGCGCGGGCCTTCGACATCAAGGGCGCCGCCCGGGCGGAGCTGCGCGCGCTGTTGAAGGAAATGACCGAAGAAGGCCTCATCGACAAGTCCGGCCGCAAACGTATGGCGAAAGCGGGCGCCCTGCCGGAGGTGACGGTCATCGACATCGTCGATCAGGATGCGGACGGGGAGCTGCTCGGCGCGCCCACCCAGTGGAAGGGCGAGGCCGCCCCGCCGCGAATCTACCTCGCCCCCGGGGAAGGCCGCACCGGCGGGGCCCGGCCCGCCATCGGCGTCGGCGACCGGGCCCTGGCGCGCCTCACATCCATCGACGGCGGCGCCTATGAGGCGCGCATCATCAAACGCCTCGGCCAGAGCGCCCACCGCATCCTCGGCGTCTTCCGCAAAACGCCCACGGGCGGGCGCATCGATCCCGTGGACCGCAAATCCCGCCATGACGTCATTATCGCCAAGGCCGACGTCAACGGCGCCAAGACCGGCGACCTCGTCTACGTCGTTCTGAAGAGGGAGCGCCGGTACGGCCTGAAACATGGCGAGGTGAAAGAGATCGTCGGCTCCATCGACGATCAAACATCGTTCTCCGTCATCGCTCTCGCCGACCACAACATCCCCACGGGCTTTTCAGACGCTGAGCTGAAAGAGGCTGAGGACGCCAAACCCGCGCCGTTAAAAGGCCGCACGGATCTGCGCGACACGCCCCTTCTCACCATCGACCCCGCCGACGCGCGGGACCATGACGACGCCGTTTACGCCGCCCCCGACGCGGACCCTAAGAACAAAGGCGGTTGGCGGATTATCGTGGCGATCGCCGACGTCGCCTATTACGTGCCCCCAGGCTCCGCCCTCGACAAAGGCGCCGCAGCCAGGGGCAATTCGGTGTACCTGCCGGACCGTGTGGTTCCGATGCTGCCGGAGCGGCTGTCGAATGGCCTCTGCTCCCTGCGGGAGAGAGAGGACCGCCCCTGCCTCGCCGTGGAGATGATCTTCGACAAAAGCGGGCGGAAGCGCGGCCATAAATTCCTGCGCGCCATCATGCGCTCTGCGGTGAAGCTCTCCTATGAGGAGGCGCAGACCGCCTTTGACGGCGCCCCGTGCGCCGCCGCAGCCCCCTTCGCCAAGGACGTGTTGGCGCCGCTTTATTCCGCTTACAAAGCGCTTGTAAAAGCGCGGGAGACGCGATCTCCCCTCGACCTCGATATGCCGGAGCGTCGGATCGTGTTCAAAGACGGCAAAGTGGACGGCGTTAAGCTCCGGGACCGGTTCGACGCCCACCGCCTC
>JBCDBL010000162.1:0-7067 GCA_039183635.1 Pseudomonadota bacterium | reverse complement strand
GGGGCCCCGAGGCGCCTGGCAACAGAAGCCTCGACTTCCCAAACATATGGACAAAGACACACGCCTCAGCGCAGGTGATGCGCCTCGCCTCGGTTTTTAGAATTGGGGCGCCTGGCAACAGAAGCCTCGACCTCCCAAACATATGGACAAAGACACACGCCTCAGCGCAGGTGATGCGCCTCGCCTCGGTTTTTAGAATTGGGGCGCCTGGCAACAGAAGCCTCGACTTCTCAAACATATGGACAAAGACAGAACCATCAGTCCGAGCGATATGCGCCGCCTCGGTTCGAAAATTCAGCTTTCATTCTTACAAAAACAGACGAAGGCGAACCGTAAATCAGCCCATCAACAAACACATGATTTGGATGCGCAATAAGCCTTTCGACATCGCCGTCCCAACGTCTTTGTTCCAAAGATGCTGTGGAAAAACGGCCTGCGCCATATATGCAAGTGATTAATCACTTCGTTTTTAAGTTTATAATATTCAATGTTCGAAAGCAGTGAGGTCTCTTCCTTTAAAGGGCATATCCCCCCGACAAGAGGTCGTTTTGAGCCGTTTGCGTCAGATGTGATTCAGCCGAGCCGTCGCAAACGGCCCTAAGGCCTTGTTTTAGCAGACCCATGGACAATGAACCGGTGAGCCGCTTCGCCTGCAATCCGCTCTAATCGCCTCTCTGGTCCTTGCGAAAACACCCCCGTGACAATATTCGGCGAACCTATCCCGAGACGTTGCATACAATACGCAACGGATTAGAGTGCACCCCATCCGCGGCGGCTTAGATCGCCGACCACATAAAGGCGCGCGCCCCTATGGCCAACGACATTATCGATTACGGACTTCTCACTCAAAACGCCATGCGCGGCGTCGCGCGGGAGGCTCTGGCCATCGCCGCCGCTTTGAAACGCACGCCGGGCGATCACCATTTTTATATTCATTTCAAAACTACCGCGCCCGGTGTTGAAATGTCCGATAATCTGCGGGCGGAATATCCCGATGTCATGCCGATCGTGCTGCAGCACCAATTCTGGGATCTATATGTCGATGACGATAAGTTCAGCGTAACGTTGTCGTTCAATCGCACGCCCGAACACCTTATCGTGCCCTTTTCCGCGGTCGTCGCCTTTATGGACCCCAGCGTGAAATTCGGCCTGCGGTTCGATGCGCAGGAAGACGAGGCCATGGACGATGCGGCGCCGGAGCCTTCACAAGAGGCCGGGCCGGAGCAGGAGGCGCCTCCGAAAACCGAAAGCGCGGCGGAAGAGGCGCCCAAGGACGCTGAGGTCATCAGCCTCGATCAATTCCGCAAAACATGAGACGTCGGCGAAAACGTCCAGGCGGGCCATTGCCCCCTGGGCCGGCGTCGATCCGCACCAGCAGGCCGGCGCCATCAAATACAGCCCGCACCTTGCCTTTACCGACAAGCCCGTTTTTTCGCTCGCCATGCCGCATCCCTTCGCGCTCGCCATTTGCGCTTTCACCGCGGCATGATAAACCGCCATTTGTCTTCCCTTGAATATGAAAAAAGGCGCGCCATGACCGAGACCCGCACCGAAACCGACAGCTTCGGCCCCCTTGAAGTTCCCTCCGATAAATATTTCGGCGCACAGACGGCCCGCTCCCTCATCAATTTCCCGATTGGCGTGGAGACGATGCCGACCTCCCTCATCCGCGCGCTCGGCGTTGTGAAAATGAGCGCCGCCAAAGCGAACATCGCCCTCGACAATATCGAAAAGCCGATCGGCGAGGCGATCGCAAAAGCCGCCGGGGAAGTGGCGGAGAATAAACTCGACGATCATTTTCCGTTATCGGTCTGGCAAACAGGTTCAGGCACCCAATCCAACATGAACACGAACGAGGTCGTCTCAAATCGCGCCATTGAAATGATGGGCGGCGTCCTCGGCTCCAAAGACCCGGTCCACCCGAACGACCATGTGAACCGCTCGCAATCGTCGAACGACACCTTTCCCACCGCCATGCACATCGCCGCGGCGGAGGAGATTGTCCACAGCCTCGTCCCGGCGCTGCAAACCTTACGCAACGCGCTGAACGATAAAGCCGCCAGCTTTTCCGACATCATCAAGATCGGCCGCACCCACCTCCAGGACGCAACGCCCCTTACTCTGGGTCAGGAGTTTTCAGGCTACGTCGCCATGGTGGACAATGGAGTCCGCCGTGTGGAAGGTGCTTTGCCGGCTCTGTACGAGCTCGCCCAGGGCGGGACGGCCGTCGGCACCGGCATCAATTCCAAACCCGGCTTTGCGGAAAAATTCGCCGAAGAAGTCGCCGCGTACACCAAACTGCCGTTTAAAACCGCCCCGAATAAGTTCGAGGCGCTCGGCACCCATGACGCCCTGGTGGAGGCTCACGGCGCGCTGAACTCCGTCGCGGCGAGCCTCTTCAAAATCGCCAATGACATCCGCCTCCTCGGCTCCGGGCCAAGGTCGGGGATTTCGGAGATCATGCTGCCGGAGAACGAGCCCGGCTCCTCCATCATGCCGGGCAAGGTGAACCCCACCCAGTGCGAGGCGCTGACCATGGTCGCAACCCAGGTCATGGGCAACAACGCCGCAGTCTCCTTCGCCGGCAGCCAAGGCCATTTCGAGCTGAACGTCTTTAAACCCGTCATCGCCTACAACGTTCTGCAGTCGATACGCCTACTGAGCGACTCAGCTGTGTCTTTCACCGACAAATGCGTTATCGGGATCAAGCCGAACGAAGCGCGCATCAAGGAGTTGATGGAAAAATCCCTTATGCTCGTCACCGCCCTCGCCCCCACCATCGGATATGACAAGGCGACGGAGATCGCCAAAACCGCCCACAAGAACGGTACAACGTTGAAGGAAGAGGCGATCAATCTCGGCTATGCAACTGCTGAGCAATATGACGAAGTGGTCCGACCGGAGAATATGGTGAAACCCCAATAGGCGCAAAGGAGCCTGTTCCTATGACCGCTGATAATATCCCGGCCGATGGCGCCGTTTGCGCAGCTTATTTTGGATATGAAGACGCTGCGGCCGCCCTCGTCTTTCTTGAAAAAGCCTTCGGCTTTGAGAAAACTTTCGCCCAGGATGGCGAAAACGGTGAAATCCTCCATGCTGAGATGCGCTTTCCCGGCGGCGCGATCATGATGGGAACGGGCCGCGACGAACAGCGGGCCGGAGACGTTAAAACCAAACCCGCCGGACGCGGACTTTATATCGTTACCGATGATGTCGACGGCGTTTTCGAACGCGCCAAGGCCGCCGGCGCCCATGTGGTGTGGGAGCCCCACGACACTGAGTTCGGCACCCGCCGTTGTCGCGTCCTCGACCCGGAAGGCTATGAGTGGAGTTTCGGCTCCTACCGCCCCGGGGCGGACCCGAAATGGTAAGACCTTAACCTCAAGGTAAGTTGCGATCCGCACCATCGCGTTCTACGCTTCGTCCCCAAGCGAAGGGGGCGCGCAATGGGACGGCCGGGTTTTGGCGCAAAATTTCTCATCATTATCGCTGCATTGGCGCTTCAGGCCTGTGAAACGTTCACGCCTGAAGACTGCTTGACAGCGGACTGGGCCCAGCTCGGGTACAAAGCCGGCGCGGCGGGCAATCTTGTTGATCTGGCGTTTGACAGATACGCCTCCGTCTGCGCCGCAGCTGGCTTTGCAGCCGATGGCGCGGCCTTCGAAAGCGGCTATAAGAGCGGCCTTGATCGGGAATATTGTACGACTGGCCGCGCATTTTCCGGAGGCCTCAAGGGCGGTTTCGCCACAAGACTTTGTCCCGCTTACATCGCTGAGGCGTACTATGAAGGCCTTGAATTTCGTGCGGAGATGGCGGGGCCCGGCGCCCGCGTAGACTACGCAAAAGACGACTATTACCACGCCCGCGAAGCGGTTTCGAAGGCGAAGAAACCCGTGCGCCGCTTGCGCAGCGAGCGGGATAACCCGGAAACATCCGACACCCGGAAACAAGACATCGCAGCGGAATTGGCGAGCGCCGAACGTATTCTCAGCGACGCCTTTAACAGGCGCGAAAGAACGAAAAGCTATTACGACAAACAGAGCCGTCGCTGTGAAAATTACTGTTATCGCATTTTGTATCGCTTCAGATACGCCAGCCGCAGCGCTTGCAGCTCTTTTTGCGATTAAGGGCCGTAATGTCTTTGCAAAAACGCTCCGTCACATTACAGGGCCATCGCACAAGCATTTCTCTTGAGGCGGAATTTTGGGAAACCCTGAAGGGTATAGCCAAAACTGACGGCCAGTCTTTAAACGCCCTCGTGAGCGAGGTTGACGCCACACGCGACGTTACGGGCAAGACACCCCAAAACCTCTCCAGCGCCTTGCGCGTTTATGTTTTAAACCGATTAAAAAACGGCGGGGTTTCAAAGGACCAATGACCGACATCATAAACCTTAACAAAGAACGCAAAAAACGGCGGCGCGCCGAAAATGAACGCCGCGCCGCGGAAAACAGAACTGTCTACGGACTGTCGAAAGCGGACAAGCGCAGCCTTAAAGCGGAAAAGGAAAAAACCGATAAAGACCATGAGGGCAAGAAAAGAGAATAAACGTTGAAAGATCGCCGCCCCCGCAGCGTAAACGGGGGCGCAAAGCAATTCAGCGATCTCAGGTGTCCAAGATCGCTTTAATCCTCAACATCTACCTGAGATACGTTTGAATAAACCGTCGAACTGCGCTCTTCAAAGGACCTGAACAACGCCTTTCCACTGACTTCGGAGACCGTTTCTATATTCACGACCGGGCCGTCCGGAAAAAGCGGGGCATACGTTTGTATGATATCAAGTCGCTCCACTTTCGCCGCGGCGTTCGGTTTAAAAGGTTTCGGTGCGAAATAGCGTACTTTTGAAATATAAGCCCCTTCGCGCAGCAATGTCGCCTCCCCTCGAATATGAGGGCTTGCGATCCGTACGTCGTCTTTTTCCTCTTCGATGACGGTAAACCCGTACACAACCTCAGCGCCTGTCTCGGACACCACAGCGACGTCGTCGCCTATCACATGGCGTAAATTCGCATAAACAAGGTCCTCGTCAGCCGTGTTGTCCTGCACAAGCGCATCGTAGGCCTTCTTTTCATCGGCGGACAAAGCCTCTAGCGGAGGCGACATAAGGGACCATCTGGCGTTTTCCGGCAAACGCGGATCGAACGTTGCAACATAAGCGCCGTCCCCCGTCTCCAAAGACAGGGTGAAAGCAAAACGATCCCCCTCGAACCGCTCGGCGTGGGTCACCGCCTGCTCAAGAGCGGGGGGCAATTCCGCCTGCACGCCAAAGGCCGGCAAAACGCAAAAAACAAATAGGGAAGAAAAGAAACGATACATAGACATAGGGCGTTCTTGACCTCAACGACAAGGAACGCGTGAACCGGGACCCGCCATGTAAACTTTAAAGACATGGCGCTGCACATTGTCAATCGCATATGGACGAAAAATCGGTAAGATGTTTCGGTGATCGGGTCTTTCGGAAAGAAAACATAATGGGCGCAAATACGACATACGCACCGTTTACGGACCGCTTCACCTTTGAAGCCTTCGACATGCGCCACGAAGTGTTTCGCGCCGGGGCCGGGCCCGCCGTACTGGTGATGCATGAACTGCCGGGCATGGTCCCTGAGTTCTGGCGTTTCGCCCACTGGCTGGTGGAACAGGGCTTCACCGTATGGGCGCCGGACCTGTACAGCGCGCCTGGGCGCCCCTCCAAAGCCCTTGGACCCGCCCGCGGCTTGTGGCGCGCCTGTATTTCTCGCGAAATTCACCTGTTCGCGACGAACGCATCAAGCCCGGTCACAATTTGGTTGAGAGCCTTAACCCGAGAGATGTACGAGAAGGTTGGCGGCGCCGGCGTCGGCGTTATCGGCATGTGTATGACAGGTAACTTTGCTTTGTCTTTGGTGGTCGACGTCGCCGTCCGCGCGACAGTGGCGTCACAGCCGGCGCTGCCGCTTGCGCTTACAGCGCGCGGAAAATCGGCGCTTCACATGTCGGAAATGGAAAAAGACGCTCTTAGCGTAAGAACGGATGTACCCGTTATGGCGCTCAGGTTTCAAGGCGATCCAAGCTGCACGCGTCATCGTTTCGATGCAATCGAAACCCTTGTCGGCGAAGAACGCTTCCGCCCCATTGTTCTACCGGATACGGCGCAAAACCCAAAAGGAAACCCATTCCCCCACGCCGTACTCACAAAAGATCTTATCGATGCGGAAGGCGAGCCGACGAAACAAGCGGCCGAAGCGGTATTTACGTTTCTCAAAGAAAATCTGCAGCCCGCTAAAAATTCGGTGGAGTAATCGCCCTGAAACGGGCCATATGTGAACTGGACCGCCGGTTCACCCGAAAAATCTAATGCGCAACACCCATTCTAACGCCATGGGGGCTCGCCGCCTGACGACCATCGCGGCCGAGAATAAGGTGATTATACAGAACATTCGCACGATCGGCATGACCGCGGATTAAAGGCTCCACTTGCGAGAAATCGCCAACCCCCGCAGCTTTGGCGATAAGCGCCGAAAGCCGCGCGCTCGGCGGCGCTGTTTCAGGGTCCAGCCACCCCGTCAGTCCTTGCACGCTCAACATGCGCATCCAGAACGCACGTGTCGACTTTAGTTCTTCCGTATGGGTTTCATCCACAAGATTCGCACGCGCCATCGCATCAAGACATTCATCAGCATCCGCGGTTAGTATATATGGGTGGGATGCCCCATATTTTAACACAAGCCCGCCGATGATAAGGTCGACATCGTCAAGCCCGCCTTCGATGCGCCGGAAGTCCCACAAGGAGCGGGCGCGTACGTGGCGCGCAAGACGCGCCCGGCCGCGATCGGCGTCGCGCAGCACGATCTCCGCCTTACGCGGCGCGGTGAGCACCTCCCGCAACGCCTTGTCCACCGCCGTACGCACACCTTCGGGGCCAGCGACGGCTTTCGCAAGATGGAGGCTCAGTTGTTCCGTCGCCACGGCTTCAGCATGGTAATATTGTTTAAATGTATCGACCGTGGGGACCAAAGCGCCCGAAACGCCGCCAGGCCGTCGACTGAGATCCACCGTGACGCCGCCGGCGCTTTCAATGAGATC
>JBCDBL010000161.1:0-7153 GCA_039183635.1 Pseudomonadota bacterium | reverse complement strand
TCACGCGCGGTTTCATGACAGCGACGGCGGCGATGGCGTTGTCGGCGCTTCCCGTTTTTTCTTATGGAAACTTATTAGGCTTTAATCTTCCATAGGCTTGGCGGCCCATACCATCACGACACGTAACAGTGATTGAAGCAAGATAAGGCCGGCGGCGATCGGCACGACAGAGACGATGAGGCCCATAGGGGCGCCAATCGTATCGGAGGGTATACGCATCAAATACTGAACCAGAGAGGGGCCGTAAAAACACAAAGGCGCGCTCAAGGTTGCGACGGCGGCGAGTTCAAGAACCGCAGAGAGTTTGGACGGCCAGCCGCCGGGTGTGAAGTTGAGGTTGACGAGCACAGGGTCGGCGCGATCGGCATAGGCCGCCGCAGCGCCGGTCAAGCCGCACCAAATCATAAGATACCGACCGGCTTCTTCCGTCCACCCCGGTGGCGATGCGAAAATATAACGCGACACCACCTGCAATAGGATTGTTGCTACAAGGGCGGCGAAACAGGCGACGGAAAAATACAACGTCGCAAGAAAAAGCGTCCGTCTGAGTTTTTCGACGAATACCATCATGGCGCCTCTGCAATCCGCTCGGCTTCGGCGGACATCTCTATGATGCGTTTAAAACGATCGGCGGGCACGGTGTTCTCAACCATGGCGATACTGGCGTTACGGATTTCATCGCGTTTGTCCCGCGCGATGTCCGTCACGGTGATGCCCGCCGCTTCCAATTGTGCGCGTTCGTTTAAAATGAGCTTGTTCGCCCAGGTGCGATTGTCTTCCCGTGCGGCGGCAAGGGCCGCGTCCAAAGGCGCGCTCTGGTCTATCAGCATTTGCTTGGTGCGCGCGGACATAATGATGACGCGGTAAGAAGGAGTGAGACGTAAATCCGTAAAATGACGAATTTGGCGCGTCTGGCCGAATAAAACAGGGATGAGCGCGCTGTTCAGATATCCGTCGACAATGCCGGTCTCCAACGCTTGCGGCACTTCTTCCCAGGCGACCTGTGCGCTCCGCACGCCCCATGCGCTGTACAGTTCGATTTGGCTGGCGTTCATGGCGCGCATGCGCAAGCGCCGCATGTCGTCAAGAGATCTGATGGCCTGCTTGGTGTTGTGTACGCCGATCATACCGCCCATGAAGGCGATATCGGCAAGCCAGAATCCGTATGGTTCTATATCGGCGTTGACGAGGTTCAGAAAATTCGTCCGATGGGTGAAGGCGTCGATATGGGCGTAGGACGAAAAGGCGAAGGGCCAATTGAAAACCTCAAGCCAATTGCTGAGCGATGTCAGCAAATCTGCACCTGCGCTGTTGATGTCGATAAGGCCGCGGCGGATGAGTTCTATTCTTTCCGCTTCGCCGCCGAGCGCGCTTGAAGGATAGATTTGAAACGGCCTCTCCGCGTCCTCGCTGATTCTTTCTTCAAAAGATTTTAACCAGACGTAGACGCCGCTTTTATCTGCATCGGCTTGCATCGTCATGGCCGCGCGCAGCGGACGATCGCCCCTAGGGCCGCAAGAGGGCGTGAGCAGAGCGCTCGCCCCGAGCATTAGTGTGCGGCGTGAGAGCATCGCCATCACATCACCCCCGCCCATTTTGGAATAAATGTCACAATATCCGGCGTGAACAGGATAATTATGAGCACAATGATCTCGACAAGGATGAATGGAGTTAACGCTTTGGCGAGCTTTAGGTAGGGCACGCCTGTCGACGCGCTTGTAACGATCAGGCACCCCCCAAGGGGCGGCGTCAGCAAGCCGATGCACAGGTTAAAGCACACGAACACGCCGATATGCACAGGGTCGGCCCCGGCGGCGAGGGCGGGGGGGACGAGGATCGGCGCGAGCAGGGCGAGCGCGATTGGAATGTCCAAGAACATGCCCACCAACAACAAGATCACTGTCATCACAAGGAGGTAAGGCGTCCCGGTGAGATTCAGCGCCTCGATCAATGTGTCAATGCGCTCGGGAAGGGCGGACAGGGCGGCGAGAAAACTCCACACAGACGCGGCGGCGATCAGGGCGAAGATCGCACCGGTGAGCATTGCAGCACGTTTAAACGCCTCCAGAATATCCTTTGCTTGCAAAGTTCTTTGCAGGACGCCGATCGTCCCGGCGCACAATACGGCGACGGCCGCCGCCTCCGTCGGGGTCATCCAGCCGAGCACGATGCCGGACATAACGATGAAGGGCACCGCAAGGGCCGGCGCGGCTTTCAAAAAAGCCGGGGCGAGAGCCGGCCGCGTTGCGCGCGTTTTACCGTATTTGCGGCCGAGATAGGCGTTCATGGTGAGGAGCGCTGCGGCGAGCACAAGGCCGGGGCCGACGCCGCCCAAAAACAATGCGGCGACATCGACGCCCATCAATGCGCCATAAAAAATCAGGATGATGCTCGGTGGGATAATCGGCCCAATGATGGATGAGGCGGCGGTGATCGCTGCGGCGTAGGCGCTGTCGTAGCCTTCTTCCTTCATTGCAGGGACGAGAATACGGCTCATCGCGGCGGTGTCCGCCACGGCGGAGCCGGAAATGCCGGCGAAAAAGAATGAGGTGATGACGTTCACATGGCCAAGGCCCCCCGGCAGGCGCCCGACGATGGCCATGGCGAGCGCAATGAGGGCGCGCGTTACGCCGCCGCGGTTCATCAACTCGCCTGTTAAGATAAACAGCGGCATCGCCATCAGCGCAAAGATATCGAGCTGGCTGAACACCCGCTGTGGCCAAAACGCAATGTACTCCGAATGGCCCGCAGCGATATAGGCCGTGAAAGCTCCAGCCGCCAAGGCGTAGGCCAGCGCCAGACCGCATGCCGCGGTGAGAATGACGATGGCGAGACCAAGCGCGACAGGCATTACGGCGCTAAAGGTCGACCTGGCGCGGCGAGCGCAGAGTCGCTTGCCGAGATGCGAGGCCAGTAAGAGGTTGAAGCGTACTCATAGGGCATATCGGCGAAGTTGCACGTCAGCGCCCCCGGCGAGGTAGCAAAGACAATGTTGGTGCTGATTTTTGAGTAATATTCATAAAAGTGGTTGGTCGATTTGACAATGATAATCTGATAATCCGCCGCGGCGACGCCCATATTCGTCAAAACGTCCGGGGAGAGGGTTTGGGCGCGCCGCGCACTGAGGATAACGTGAACGCCCTTTATCTCAATAAGCGCAGCGCGGCCGAATGCGACGCCGGCTTCCAGGTCAAAACCTGTCTGACGGAGGTCTGCGTTAAGGGCGAGAACGACGGCCTCGCCGGAAACGGGGACGCCCGAAAGCGTCTTGTGCTTGCCGCCGATGGACAGCGCAAGGCGCACGCCGACGCCTGCGCTGAAACACGCGGCGACCGCGTCAGGATCGTTAAGCGTTGTGACGATCGCTCGATCCGTTTTCGCATCGATAAGAGCGTGTAACGCATATGTCGAATCGCCAGGCGCGCCGCCGCCGGGATTGTCGGCCGTATCAGCGATCACCGCCGGACGTTCGTGTTGGTCTTGCGCGGCGGATATCGCTTCGGGGAATGTCAAGAAATGCGGCTGGCTCGCTTCCCGGGCGCGCCAAATAGCGGTTGCATATCGGTCGGCTTCAGCCTCGGCGCGGGCGGTGTTCCCATCGGCGATTACCAGCGCTTTGGCGCCCATGTCCGGCGTATCGCCCCAGGGAAAACCATGAATAAAGGACACGGAAAGAATGCCTGGCTGTTGTTCCGTCTGTTTCGCGTGATCGACGAGACGTCTGATTTCGGGCTTTTGGGTCGGCCAGACGCCGAGAACGGGAACCTTATGCATCGCCATTCGAGGGCGCACGTCACCCCGCGCGGCGGCTGTCGCAAGTCTGTAAAGCGCTTGCGCCGTTTGTAATCCATCCGTATGGGGATACTCTTTCATGCTAATGAGAAGGTCCGCCGCATTGACCATGTCGTCGGACAGGTGCGCATGGGGGTCGAGCATTGCAGCGATGACGGTTCGCGAACCAAGGGACCTGCGCAGCCTGCGTAAAATATCGCCTTCGCAATCCATTTCATCTTCCGAGACCATGGCGCCGTGTAAGATCAACAAAACCACATCCGGCGCGGCGCCCTCCGCCTGGCGAAGGATCGTGTCTCTGAACGCCTCATAATCTTGCTGCGCCAGCGGTCCGCCTGGCTCGGCCGAAGCGGCGATGCCTTCGCAATAGGCATGTCCGTCGGCCTCGGCCGCACGGCGAAAAAAACGCAACACACTATGGGACGGGGAAGAAGGGCGCAGCGATGCGTCGGTCATAGTGACGCCGCGTTCTTCGAAAGCGGCGCGGGTGGTCTTTTGTGAAATGAAGGTGTTTGTTTCGGTAGAGAATTGCGCGGCGAAAAGGTTCATGGAACTGATAAAGCCTTCCGATTGATCGCGTCGCGATGCGCCGTCATCGGAAATGAAACGCGGATGGCGTCTTGTTAAGGTGAATGGGCAAGACGTTTCTGCGGGCCCTCAACCCCACCTTGCCGGCATGAGAGAAATACGTTTTAAAAAATCAGGGCCGCCATATGGGGTTTAACGGCGGCTCAAACGTCTTAGTTCCGGTGCGCCGGAGCGCGTGCGTGAATTTTCGCGATGGCGGGGACGTTAATGCGCATATTGGAACTTTTTCTTGTTGTTTTGTTGACGGTGGAGTGCGTCAAGCATTTCTGGCCGCGGGTGGTGCGGTTTGGCTTTTTGAGCCATCTGCCGCGTGTCCTGACGTTTGTGTTTGTCCTTCATGCTGTTTTGGAAGGCGTCCGTTGGCAGTTGTTTCCGGTCTATGGCCTTACGATTACGGCGTTTGTTCTGAACGAAGCGATTCTCGCGAAAACGCCGATCGCCGGGATTTTTCACCGCGGCGCGCTCGGCCGGGGCCTTGCGCTCGCGGGCGCGGCGGTGTCTCTGTTGCTCATCGCGGCGTCTGTGTTCATCGCCCGGGGGTTTCCGGTTTTTTCCTATCCCAAGCCCACAGGACCGGAGGCGGTGGGCTATCGTGTCTATACGCTTGTCGACGAGACGCGTCCCGAAACGCTGTCGCCGGACGGCGGACCGCGCGCCTTCGCCGTTCATGTCTGGTACCCGGCGCAGCCAGAGCCCGGCGCGACGCCAAAACCCTTTATGACCAAGGCGGAAGCCAAAGCGGCGATCAAGGCCAAGGGCTATACGTTAGGCGACGATAAGGGCCGGTTGGGGTTTATCGGCGATCATATGCCGCTTATCGACACCTATAGCTATGTGGAGGCCCCGGTCGCGCAGGGCGGTCCGCGCCCTGTCCTGGTCTATAGCCACGGTTACATGCCGGGTGACGCGCTCGATGCGCAGACTTTGATGGAGGATCTCGCCAGCCACGGATATGTCGTCGTCTCCGTGTCGCATCCTTATGAGTCCGGCGTTACTTATTTTAAAGATAGGGAGTTCGTT
Source organism: Pseudomonadota bacterium (assembly GCA_039183635.1). Taxonomy (GTDB): domain Bacteria; phylum Pseudomonadota; class Alphaproteobacteria; order Caulobacterales; family Parvularculaceae; genus JBCDBL01. The sequence continues at coordinate 1,753 of JBCDBL010000161.1, read as the reverse complement.
TATGGAGATAGAACTCATACGGACAAAGTAAATACCGAACTTTACGCGATCATCAACGACACGCTGATCACGCCGCCGTCGACCCCGCGACACGAACGCATCGCATTGCAGAGGAAATTAGAAGAAGGCACGCCTCTGTTCGGAGAGGTTATTCGTCGGTGGGCGGCCGATACGGCGTTCGCTCTTGACGAGGTGGAGCGATGGGCGAAGGACGGCGATCATCCCTTGTCCAGTATAATCGATCCGGAAAATATCGGCGTCTTTGGGTTGTCGAACGGCGGGGCGGTCGCAACCCGGTTTTGCGCCGTCGATGCGCGCTGCAAAGCGGGCGTCAACTTTGACGGCTTCGCCTTTGGGACCGCCGATACGCCGCCGCAAGCGCCGTTCATGATGATGTACTCCGATACGCCGGGAAACTTTGGCATGAACGACTTTGTCTTTGAGGGTATGTCAGACGATCTCTATACGGTTATTATCGAGAACAGCCGGCACGCTGATTTTACCACAACACCGTTCACCGCGCCGATCCTGAAAGGCTCGCCTATCGTCGGAACCATCGGCGGGTCTGACATGCATAAGGTGACGGCGGCCTATACCCGCGCCTTTTTCGATGAATATCTAAAAGACATTCCCGCGCCTGAATTGCGCAATGTCTCGCGCACCTTGTTCCCCCATGCGCGGTTCCGGTTTGCGCCGGGGGCGCTTGTCCCAACCGATGCGCCGGGTGTCGAGAGTATTCAGACGGGGGCGTTGGAATGAGCGGCGCTGTGTACAGGTTTACAGAGGAAACGGCGACGTTCTCGCCCGCAGCGCTCCTCTCCGGAGAGGTCTCATTCGTCGGTGAGAAAATTGCGATCAGTCCGTGGTTGGAGGTGACGCAGGCTGACATCGACTTGTTTGGCATGGCCACCAAAGACCCTGATCCGATGCATGATGATCCGGAATGGGCGCGTCAAAACAGCCCCTTCGGCGCGACGATCGCCTATGGCTTCCAAACGTTATCGCTCTTGTCGCATCTTAACCATCTGGCCTTGCCCTGGCCGGACACCGTGGCCTATGGTTTGAATTACGGGCTGGAACGGGTTCGTTTTCTGCATCCGGTCATTGTGGGCGCTTCGATACGCGCGCATATCCATCTCAAGGGTTTTCGCAGCGAAGATGATGGCCGGCGTCGATTTGAAACGACCGATGTCGTCGAAATCAAAGGCGTGGAAAAGCCGGCGCTGATCGCCGACCGTATCGGGTATCTGGTTATGGCGCAGAGTTAGGGAATGCTCGTGGAGCCGTTTGAAACAAAAGGCGAGATCGCGTATCGACCTGACCCGGCGTTGGAGGCGCCCGCGACGATCGCCCATGAGACCGTTGGTGGAGAACGCAATGGCGTGCAAGCGGCAGATCGGCAAGCAGAGTTATTGGAGTTGTACCGGGCCCATCATGGCGCACTTGTCAAATTCGTGTTCAAGATCGTCAAAGACACGGCGCTAGCGGAAGATATCGTACAAGACACGTTCATCCGTTTCAGCAGACTTGAAGACGCCAGCGTCGTAACGCACAAAAGGGCCTTTTTATATCGCATGGCGTCAAATCTTTCCGTTGACCGGCTGCGGCAGGAAAAGCGGCGGCGCACGTATAGTGTAAGCGATACGGGCGAGAACGGTTTTGAAGAAAATTATCTGGTTTCAGAGGCCCCGTCGCCGGAGCAAACGGTGGCCGCGCGCCAGCAATTTCGCAAGCTTTTACGGCTCGTCGACGG
>JBCDBL010000160.1:0-7225 GCA_039183635.1 Pseudomonadota bacterium | reverse complement strand
CTGTCTGGCGCTCATATCAAGGGTGCAATTTAAGGGGGTATGGGGGCGTTATGACGCGATTGCCGGTTGTCGCAACGGTGGCGGAGGCGTTTTGGTTCGCCGCGCGAGAGCTTTGGACAAACATACGCGTCGGCTGGCTGCCTTATCTGGCGATGACGCTGACACTTGTTGCGGCCATGGTTGGCGCTCTTGTCATGATCAGCGGTTCCCAGGGACTTGTGGCTGTATACAACGGCGTCGTTCAGGGCGACATGTTCGGGGGCGCTGCGGCGGTCGGGCGCTTAGACGGCGTGCTGGCGGGCTTTGGCGTTCTTTTTGTCGGCGTCTTTCTCGCCACGGCCTTCTTCGGCGCCTACGCCGTTCCCATTTACCGACTTGTTGTCTTCGGTGAGAGGCCGGCGAAGGGTTTTTTCAACTGGCGCTTGCTCGGGCCCCAGCAAATTCGATTCGCAGCGGCGAACATCATTTACGCCGGTCTTGGCCTTGTCTTTATGATTGGCCCCGTGTTGGCGTCGTGGCTGTTCGTCCTTAACGCGTTGTCGAAAAAAACCGCCTACTTCCCAAATCCGGTGAGCCTGCACACTGTAGACATTGTTCCTGCCGCGCCGTTTCCGTTTCTCTATTGGGGCGCGTTAGGGGCGGTGGTTTTGGTGGCGATTTACATATCGATGCGTCTGGCGCTGTTTTTGCCTGCAACAGCGGCGCTGAAGAAAATCGCCCCGTTAAAAGCCTGGCGATTGACGCGCGGCGTCGCCTTGAAATTGTTCCTGATGCATGTGCTGTTTTTTATCGTTGCCTATGCTGTTTTATTGGGCGTAAGCCTCGCCATAGAGGCGTCGTCTGCAACGTTCTCCATGTTGGGGCGCCTGGCGCTCAACGCTGCGGCGCTGTCCAGTCCTGACGGTGCGGAGCCTGCGTGGCTCGCGGCGGCGTTTAGCTGGTTCGGAGTCGCCGCGGTGATCGCTATGAACATCGTTTACGAATTTTTCAGGTTCGGCGCGCAATTGGGGCTTTTAGCGGCTGCATACAGGCGGTTGGCGCAGACGGCGTAATTATATCGATTAAGGTGCGGACAAGTCGGTCCCGCCGCAATGTCACAGAGGTGTTAAATGTCCAAAGTACGCGTCAAAGATGCGGCGACTGAGGCGATGAATTTCGGCCTGCAACGCTGGGGCACAGTTCTCAGGGTCGGCTGGTTTCCATATCTGATGGTTCTCGTAACGATGATCATGGCTTACGGATTTGTTCTGCAACCGTATTTTTCTGAGATCGCCGCCAACCCGGAAGGCGCCGATGTGATCATCAACAACGCCTTGAATACGCCGCCGGGGATTGTCGCACAGGTGGTCGTCGGGATTTTCAACGTCATCCTGCTCGCCTGTGTAATGAATGTTCTGTACAGATTTGTCGCGACGGGGGAGGAGCCGCCGGCGGGCCTTGCCTTCTTTCGCCTCGGACCGGCCGAATGGCGAATGACGTTGGCGTTTTTGGCCTACTATATCGTTATGATCGTTGCGGGGTTTGCCGTGAGCGCCCCTTTCCTCCTCATAGACGGCGTTTTCGGCGTAGATGAAGGCCCTGTCGCAACGGTGTTGGCGTTCGGCCTTCTTGGGGCCGTGTGTTTCATTTTATGGGTTGGCGTAAGACTGATTATATTTACGCCCGCAACAGCTGTTGAAGAACGGCTGGTTCTGCTGCGCGCCTGGCGTTTATCGGAAGGCCATTTCTGGGGCTTTTTGGGCGCTTTATTGCTTGTGATGCTGATTTTCCTGGTCGGGTATCTCATTCTGGTTGTGACGGCAGGGCTGATTATCACTGTGGGCGGCGTTATCACAGCGGTTGCCGGGGGCGCGGTTGGCGGATTGTTTATCGCCGCGTGCCTTCTCGTCGCAGCGCCTGTCGCAGTCAGCGTTCTGGGCGGCGTGGGCATAGCCTTGCCTGCGGTTCTTTACCGGCAACTCACAGAGTAGGCGCCGATGAGAGGGACGTAAAGGCTATGCAAACGCTGGCGTTTGGGTGAAATGCGGGCTAAAAGGTTAATTCGGGTTTTAGATGGGCTTTGGGGGCGCATAAATGGAACGTAAACTACCAGTTATTGAAACCGCGACCGGCGCTTTCGGATTCGGTTTTCAAAATATTTTCACCGTATTGCGGCTGGCTTGGCTGCCTTTGGTTTTATGGGTGTTGCTCTATTCCGCCTATTTTTACGTTCTTGGCGGCGGCGCGTTCGACTTCAGCGTACTGATGGGGGAGGAGCCGGCAGTCGGCCTTGCAGCTTACAGCGCCCTGGAGCTTGTCACGGTCGTTATCGAGATGTTTTTGTTCGCAGCCTTTACGCTTGCCGTGATCCGCATGGCTGCGCTCGGCGAAGATGCGCCCGGCGGGGTCGCATATCTGCGCGTTGGCGGCAACGAAGTGCGTTATGTGCTCGGGATCCTTCTGTACATTCTTTTGTTTTTGATTTTTACCGCTTTGGCGTTCGCGCCTTTGGTTGGCGTTGTAATTTACTCCGAGACCGAAGCAGGCGATGCGGCGTGGACCATCCCCGCTATGGTTGCGGCCGGCGCTTTTGGGTTTGTCGCCTTTACATGGTTTTTATGTCGTACAGCGACGTTTGTTCCAGTCATTGCGGCTGAGCGGCGATTGGCTTTTTTCTACGCGTTCGGCATGACCGCCGGTAACTTTTGGCGCATTGTCGGCGCTTCATTAATGTTTGTTGTGGTGTCGGTTTTTGTCGCGCTGCTCTTCGCCTTCGGCGTTGTTTTGCTTGTCGTGGCCATCAACTTCACCGTCGGCATGGATGCTTTGCAGACAGCCGTCGAACAGATCCAGTTTGCATCGTGGATGGTTGCGCCATTGGTCGGCGCCGTCATCATTTGTCTTATGATGATGTTGGTTTTTACTGGCGCTTATCTGGGGTTTGGCGGCTTGATCTACAAGCATTTGGCTGATGATGAAGCCTCCGATGCAAGGGACGCCTGACACGCGCAGACCAGGATCGCACTCAATATTCTGATCGATGCGACGACGCTGTAAGGCGCCAAAACGGCTCCAAGTCTTTGTCTCATGCGCCCCATGGACGGCGAGCCGGTGATCTGCTTCGTCTGAAATCTGTTTTAGCCGCTTGCACGCTTCCTCGGTGTGCGAGCGGTTTTCGTCGCCGTTTTTTTCGCTTTCGTCTTGCGCGGCGGCATAGGGGCCTGACGCTTTACGGCGCGCGCCATGGGTTTGGCTTTTTGGCGGGCGAGGATGTCCTTGAGGAATTTGCCGGTGTAGCTGCGCCTCGCCTTCGCCACATCCTCCGGCGTTCCTGCGGCCACGATCTCGCCGCCGCCGTCGCCGCCTTCCGGACCGAGATCGATAATCCAGTCGGCTTGTTTGATCACTTCCAGATTATGCTCGATGATGACCACGGAGTTGCCCTGGTCCACCAGTTCCTGGATCACCTCCAGCAATTTGCGTACGTCCTCGAAATGCAGACCCGTGGTGGGCTCGTCGAGAATATAGAGCGTGCGGCCGGTGGAGCGTTTCGACAGCTCCTTGGCGAGCTTCACCCGCTGGGCCTCGCCGCCGGACAGCGTCGTCGCCTGCTGGCCGATCTTGATGTAGCTGAGCCCGACGCGGTTTAAGGTGTCCATCTTCTCCCGAATGGACGGCACCGCTTTGAAGAATTTTGCGCCTTCCTCCACCGTCATGTCGAGGACATCGGCGATGGATTTGTCCTTAAACGTCACTTCCAGGGTTTCGCGGTTATAGCGTTGGCCTTTGCAGACATCGCAAGTGACGTACACGTCGGGCAGGAAATGCATTTCGATCTTGATGACGCCGTCGCCCTGGCACGCCTCGCACCGGCCGCCCTTGACGTTGAAGGAGAAGCGTCCAGGCTTGTAGCCGCGGGCTTTGGCTTCCGGCAGGCCGGCGAACCAGTCGCGGATCGGGGTGAAGGCGCCGGTGTAGGTCGCCGGGTTCGACCGCGGCGTGCGGCCGATGGGGCTCTGATCGATGTCGATGACCTTGTCGAGATGTTCGAGCCCTTCAAGTTTGTCATGGTGCCCCGGATTGGCCTTGGCGCCGTTGAGGCGGCGGGCGGCGGCTTTATAAAGCGTTTCAATGACGAGGGTGGATTTGCCGCCGCCGGACACGCCGGTGACGCAGGTGAGGAGGCCGAGGGGAATTTCCGCCGTCACATCCTTCAAATTGTTTTCCCGCGCGCCCACGACCTTCACGGTGCGGTCTTTATTAAAGGGGCGGCGTTGAGAGGGGATGGTCACCTCCTTTCGCCCTGACAGATAATCGCCCGTAAGGCTTTTGTCGTTGGCGATAATGTCTTTCGGCTTGCCTTCGGCGATGATCTTGCCGCCATGGACGCCGGCGCCGGGGCCGATGTCCACCACATGATCGGCGCTTCTGATCGCGTCCTCATCATGCTCCACCACCAGCACTGTATTGCCGAGGTCGCGCAGGTTTTTAAGCGTTTCAAGCAGGCGCTCATTGTCCCTTTGATGCAGGCCGATGGAGGGCTCGTCGAGGACGTAAAGCACGCCGGTGAGGCCGGAGCCGATCTGGCTCGCCAGGCGTATCCGCTGGCTCTCTCCGCCGGACAACGTGCCGGAGGCCCGGGAGAGGGTGAGGTATTCCAGGCCCACATTGTTGAGGAAGTGCAGCCGTTCGCGAATTTCCTTTAACACGCGGGCGGCGATGGTCTTCTGCTTCTTGGTGAGTTTCTTATCCAAAGCCGCGAACCAGGCGTCGGCGGCCTTGATGGACAGCTGGGTCGTTTCGGAAATGTGTTTGTCGCCGATTTTGACGGCCAGGGCCTCGGGTTTCAGGCGGAAACCGTCGCAAGCGCCGCACGGGGCGACGGCCTGGAATTTTTCCAGCTCCTCCCGCACCCAGGCGGAATCCGTTTCGCGCCAGCGCCGCTCCATGTTCGGTATGACGCCCTCGAACGGTTTTTTCGTTTCATACCGCCGGGCCCCGTCGTCATAGACGAAGGCCACGGTCTCCTCCGTGCCGTAGAGCAAGACGTCCTCTGCGTCGGCCGGCAGCTCCTCCCAGGGCGTCGTCATGGAGAATTTGAAATGCTTGGCCAGCGCCTGGAGCGTCTGGGTGTAGTACGGGGACGTGGTTTTCGACCAGGGGGCGATGGCGCCGTCCTTTAGGGACTTCTCGACGTCGGGGATCACCAGTTCAGGATCGAAATACATCTCCGTCCCCAGACCGTCGCAGGCCGGGCAGGCGCCGGCCGGCGCGTTGAAGGAAAACAGGCGCGGTTCGATTTCTTCAATCGTAAAGCCGGATTCAGGACAGGCGAATTTCGCGGAAAAGATCGTGCGCAGGGGCGCGCCGTCCTTGTCCTTTTTGTCTGCGCTTTCGGCGACGGCAATGCCGTCGGCAAGCTCAAGCGCGGTTTCAAAGCTGTCCGCGAGGCGGCTTTCAATTCCCTCTTTAATCACAAGGCGATCCACGACAACATCAATGTTGTGCTTGATCTTTTTGTTCAGCGCCGGCACGTCGGGCAGTTCATAAAACTCCCCGTCGACCTTTACGCGCTGAAAGCCCTTTTTCTGAAGCTCGGCGAACTCCTTGCGGTACTCGCCCTTCCGTCCCCGGACGATGGGCGCCATCAGGTAAAACCGGGACTTTTCCGGCTCCGCCATCAACCGGTCCACCATCTGGGACACCGTCTGCGCCTCAATCGGCAGGCCCGTGGCGGGGGAATATGGCACGCCGATCCGCGCCCAGAGGAGGCGCATATAGTCGTAAATTTCCGTCACCGTGCCCACGGTGGAGCGCGGGTTGCGGCTTGTCGTTTTCTGCTCGATGGAGATCGCCGGGGACAGGCCGTCGATCTGATCGACGTCGGGCTTTTGCATCAGCTCCAGGAACTGCCGCGCATAGGCCGACAGGCTTTCCACGTACCGCCGCTGTCCCTCTGCGTAGATCGTGTCGAAGGCGAGGGAGGATTTGCCGGAGCCCGACAGGCCGGTCATGACGATAAGCTTGTCCCGCGGGATCTCCAGCGTGACGTTTTTCAAATTGTGCTCCCGCGCGCCGACGACGCGGATGGACTTTAAGGACATAAGGTTCGCCTACAGGGAAGGGCGGGCTTTACCCGGAAGGCAGAACATAGGCTTCTGATTCCACCTTGACAGCAAGAACAAAAAAGGAACATTAATCATGCTGAAACTTTCGTGGACGACCGGGCGACTCGGGGGATAGGGTGTCGCCTTGATTTTCAGATAAGGAGAACGGCGATGGCGGGCAGCGTCAATAAAGTGATTTTGGTGGGGAACCTTGGCGCGGACCCAGAGGTGCGGCAAACCCAGGACGGCCGGCCGATCGTGAACCTTTCCCTGGCCACGTCGGAAAGCTGGAAAGACAAAAACACCGGGGAGCGCCGGGATAAGACCGAATGGCACCGGGTTGTGATTTTCTCCGAAGGTCTGTGTCGGGTTGCGGAAAACTATTTGCGCAAAGGTTCCAAAGTGTATCTGGAAGGCCAGCTGCAAACCCGCAAATGGCAGGATCAGAACGGCAACGACAAATACACGACCGAAGTTGTGCTGCAGGGCTTCAATTCTTCCTTGCAAATGCTCGACAGCCGCCAAGACCGAGAGGCGATGGGCGGCGGCTATGGCGGCGGGGGCCGCATGGAAGGACCTTCCGGCGGCGGTCAGAGTTACGGCGGCGCGCCGTCCGGCGGGGGCAAATCCTTCGACAACGATATGGATGACGAAATTCCGTTTTAAGGCGCGCACAGGGATCGGCCCCGGTCCCGCCAGCGCCTCTATCCCGCGTTCGCCAAAACATACGCCACGACGAGCGGCGCGGTGACAAGGGACAACAGCGAGGAGGCGACGATGACCCCGGCCACCTCGTCCGGTCGTTGATCGTACAGGTGGGCGAATAAAAAGTTGAACACCGCCGCCGGCATGCTGGCTTGTATGATCAACACGCCCCAGGCCGCCCCTTCAAGACCGAACAGGGTCGCTACGCCAAGGCCCGCTGCAAAGCCTATAGCGAGTCTGAACGCGCCGAGGCCGAAGCTGCGCGGTAGGTTTTCCGCGCTCAACCGGCCCAGGCTGACGCCGAGGGTGAGCAGCATCAAGGGGATCGATGCATCGCCGATAAGATCCGTCGTGTTGGCGATCCATTTCGGCGGTTTCGCGCCTGCGACCGTCATGGCGACAGCGATGGCGATCGCGATAAGGGCCGGGTTCAG
>JBCDBL010000159.1:0-7353 GCA_039183635.1 Pseudomonadota bacterium | reverse complement strand
TGCGCTATTCCCTCGATTCCGACCCACTGCAAAAAACAACCTTTGCGGAGGAATTGCGGGCGCTGGAGCTCTACCTCCATATTGAAAAGGCGCGGTTCCAGGATCGCCTGAAACTTGAGATCGATGTCGACCCGAAAGCCCGGCGGGCGATGGCGCCGTCTCTTTTGCTGCAGCCGGCCGTGGAGAACGCCATAAAATATTCTATCGCCAAGCGCACCGAAGGCGGGGCGCTGCGTTTAAAAGCCCATGTGCGGGAGGGGCGCCTTTTCCTCGCCGTCTGCGACGACGGCCCCGGCCTGCCCGGCGATCCCATGAAAACCTTACGGGACTGCGCCGGCGTCGGCTTCGCCAACATGCGGGACAGGTTGATCCATCTTTATGGGGAGGATCATTCATTTGTCATACGCAACCTGGCGCCGAAGGGATTTGCGGTAGAAATCGACATCCCATTTGAGGAGGACGCCTGACCCATGGCCGACGGCAAGATCAGAGCTGTTATTGTAGACGATGAGCCCCTGGCCCTGCGCGGTCTGGAGTTGCGGCTGGACGCGTTCGACATGATCGAAATCGTCGGCAGCGCCGCCAACGGCCGGGAAGCGGTGAAACAGATTCATGCCCTGTCGCCGGATCTTGTGTTTCTCGATATTCAAATGCCAGGGCTCGACGGGTTCGGCGTCGTGCGCGCCCTTCTGGGCGACGAGGCGCCGTTCATCATTTTTGTCACCGCCTATGATCGCTACGCGATCAATGCGTTTGAAGCGAATGCCCTTGACTACCTCGTCAAGCCCGTCGAAGACGAGCGCTTGAAAGATGCAATTCACAAAGCCGCCACGGCCCTGCGCCAAAGGGACGCCGTCGCGCGCCAGTCAAAACTGGTGGAGCTGCTTGCGGACCTTGACACCGACGACCAGGATCGCATCAAAGAGTTGATGGAAGACACAGGCCGGGGCGAGGCCGAACGCTACCCAAGCCGCCTTAACTTCAAGGACGGTGGAACGTTTATCCGTCTTGAGGCGGATAATATAGAGTGGATCGACGCCGCCGGCGATTACATGTGCATCCACGCCGATGGGCAGACCCATATAATACGCGCAACGATGAAGGCGTTGCAGCAACGCCTGGACCCGGCGAAGTTTCAAAGGGTGCACCGCTCTGCGATTGTCAATCTCAACCATGTGAAAGAGCTGAGACCTCATTCTAACGGCGAGTATTTCCTTAAACTCCAAAACGGCGCTGAGTTAAAACTGTCGCGCTCCTATAAGGATGTCGTCGCGCGATTTCTATAACATTGCCAAGAGAGCGGATTGCAGGCGACACAGGTCGCCGGTTCGTCGTCCACGGGTCACCTAAAGCATTTCCAGGCCAAGTGTGTACGGTTGGCCGTCCGGAAATGCGAAAAAAACAAAGACTTAAAGCGTCTGCGTGATTCCGATTGAAGAAGAGACGCTTTAGAGCACGTCTCGTTTAATCGGTTTCACACGGGCGTACTCTCAGTCTTTGTTTTGACGGTCGAACAAGTGTTCGACCTTTTGCGCAAAAACCGGCATCCGCTTTTGCGCGACACGCTCTAAGTTTCATGCGTTCAACAGAACTTGAGACCAGTCAGGGGGCATACGTAACAGTGTCGTGACACGAACATGAAACTTACGCCCATATATCACTATCTGATTTGTACATTGATTTTGTAAAACGATATAAAAATTCAATGAACGAGAACAAGCCTATGACTTACGCAGCTGTCTTCAAGGGGACGACATACTCCACGGCGTCTCACCCGATCGAACGGGCCCGAGATCCGTTTCGCCTTTGCTTATCATATCCGCAATAAGCTTTCCGGACCCGGCGGCAAGGGTCCATCCAAGCGTTCCGTGTCCTGTGTTCACCCAAAGACCACGGTGGCGCGTTTGACCTATATAAGGCCGGCTTGACGGCGTCATCGGACGCAGACCCGCCCATGTCTTCATCTCGTCATAGGCGCCCGCGTTCGGAAACAAACGCCTGGCGGTCGCGGCCATGCGCACGCAGGCCGTCTCATCGATGTCGCGTTCATAGCCGTCCACAACGGCGTAACCGGCAACGCGCAAATGATCGCCAAGGTTTGAGAATACGAGCTTGTTTTCCTCATCCGTCACGCTCGTCAACGGCGCGCCATTGGCGCCGTCAATCGGTATGGAGATGGAGTAGCCGCGTACCGGATAGACGTGGTTCGGAATACGGAGGCGGCGGAGAAAACCGGCGCTTTCAGGACCAAGGCAGCACACCACGTGGCGGGCGGCGAGATCCGCCCCGCCGCCAAGGAGCTCGGCGCGCCAGAGCCCATTCCCCTCCGGCGGCGTCAAGCGCGCCACAGCAGAACCGAACGTAAAATCGCACCCGATCTCGCCCGCACGTGCGGCGAGCGCCAGGGCGAACAGGCGCGCATCGCCGCTTTCATCGTCCTTGGTGTATGTGGCGCCGGCGATCGGGTCTTCAGCGTCGGCAAGCACCGGCTCGATAACGCAGGCCTCACCCGCGGTCACGATGCGTCGATCACAGCCCATCTTTTGCATCGCCTCGGCCGCGCGCGCCGCCTTCGACAGCGCTCTTTCCGATCTATAAATATGCAGTATGCCCCGGGTTTGCGACGCGTAGGACAACCCCTCCTCGGCGCGGATGTCGCGCAAACGGTCCCGGGCGTAGAGCCCGAGAGCCATAACGTCGGCGGTGTTGCGCGCAGCGGCCCAGGGCGTGCAGTTGGCGAGAAAACGCGCCATCCACATCCATTGCGCAGGATCAGCGCGCAGCCGTGCTGCGACAGGCGCCGTCTGAGAAGACAACCATTGCAGGATTTTCAAAGGCGCCGCGGGATTGGCCCAGGGCTCGGCGTAAGAAACAGCGATTTGTCCGCCGTTCGCCCGGCTGGTCTCCTCCGCAACGCCGCCGCGCCGATCTATAAGACAGACATGAAGGCCGGCCCGAGCCGCCCAATACGCGGTGGCGACGCCTATGACCCCGCCGCCAAGAACAATAACGTCGTATACGCGCTCATCGGACATGGGGTTAGAGGACAGGAAGCCTCAACTCTTCGTCAAGGGGGGCGAAATGAAGATCCACCGCCTCATCAGACACATCTTCAAGCCGCGCCGGCGACCAAACCGGCGCATTGGTCTTGTCGATGATGACGGCCCGCACGCCCTCTGGGAAATCCGGGTGCTCAAGCCTGCGGGTCGCAATCCGATAGTCGACGCGCATAATATCTTCAAAGGATTCGCCCGCCGCTTCCCTTAACGCCCGAAACGTTACTTTGACGCTGCTCGGCGACATTTTGCGCAGATGGGCCGCCGTATCCTGCGCCCACGGATCGTCCTCGCTTTCCAACGCCTCTAAAATCGCTTCCGGGGCGCCCCGATCGAAAGTGCGATCGATAAGCGCACGCCGTTCAGCAAGACCCGACGCCTGCGTTTCAACTATGAAAGGCGCAAGAACGGCGTCAACAACTGCGTGGGCGTCGCCCTCATACTCTGCGGCTGCGAGAGCGGACAGAATGTCGTCAAACGCCTCGGCGGAAACCGCATGGGTGCCGAAGCCAGCGTACAGGACATCGGCTTGATCAAGCCGCGCGCCGGTGAACGCCAGATACATGCCGAGCGCCAATCCCTTTTGGGGTAAAAACGCCGAAGCGCCAACGTCCGCGAACAAGCCGATCGCAGTTTCCGGCATCGCCATCATAACCTTCTCCCCCACAAGGCGATGGGAGCCGTGGACAGACAAACCGCAACCGCCGCCCATAACGACGCCATCGAGCAACGCTATATATGGCTTTGGAAAGCGACGTATACGTATATTCATAGCATATTCGCGCTGGAAAAACATGCGCGCCCAATACGGGTCCTGGCCATAGGGCGACATGAGAGCACGAATATCGCCGCCGGCGCAAAACGCCCGGGCGCCGGGTTCAGCCCGGATAACCACAATCTTGACGTCATCGTCGTCAGCCCAATCGGCGAGAGCATCCGATATCCGCATCGCCATAAACAAGCTGAGGGCGTTTAACGCCTTGGGTCGCGTTAGCGTTATAACGCCTGCAGCGCCTTCGCGTGTAAATTGAACGTGTCCCGCCGATTCTTCATAAGCCGCCCGGGTCTCCTCGGTCCAGTTTAATTGGTCCGCTTCCGTCATAATATTCGTCTCCTACGCGACGCCGTCATATTCGAAGGGCGTCGACTTGGTTATTCCGCAGCTTTGGGCTGAGAGACAGACTCCGCCGACGCAGACGCCGCATCCCCCTCGCCGTTTAAGGCGTGCGCTGCAACATCGACTTTGTCCGGCCGAATAACGCCGCACCGCCAACCTGTGACATAGGCGAAAAGGCCGAACCCCGCAAAAGCCGGCGCAAGAGCCAAAGGAACAAACAAACGCGCGTCGGGATCTATGCTTTGCGCCAAAACCCCCGCCACAGCCGTCACAGCGAACATGCCGTAATACATCATCGACACGCCGGCATGGGAATAGCCGCTACGGTTCAATACCTGATATATATGTTCGTTATGGGCGGACAAAACATTGCGCCGGCGCACGGCGCGGTGGCCCACGGTAATGGCGACATCAAGAATGAAAGGCAAAAATAAGATCGGCACCACGTAAAAACTAATGGCGAAGCCCGCTTCGCCCTGGGCGGCGCCTAGGGCGGCGAGACTTGCGAAAATGAACCCGACGGGCTGGCTGCCATTGTCGCCGAGAAAGATTTTGCCGTCCGGAAAGTTAAACACCAAAAACCCGAGCAAAGCCGGCGCGAGAAACATGCCGGCGTAAACAAAAAAAGCAGAGCCGGCCACAGCGCCGACGATGGCGATGGCCGCAGCGGCGAACACGCCGGCGCCGGCGGCCAAACCGTTCAGACCGTCCATGAAATTGAAAGCATTCATAAACGCAACGATCCACACAACCGTGAAAACCGGCGCGGCCGGACCGAAAACCGCGTGCAACGACACAACACCGACAACCGGAAACGCGATGAGATCGACCGAAGCGATAAAAAAGGCGAAAATAGACGCTGCAGCGATTTGAAAGCCGAGTTTGGCCAAGGCCGGCATGAACAAAATATCGTCAACAAGACCGACGAGGCACACCCCGACAATCAAGGCCATAAACACGGCGAACTTGTCAGGCGCCAGACCGGTCGCGCCGGGGCCGGCCCAGGCGTAGAACACGCAAATTGCAAATATCCAGACCGTGACAACGGCCAGTCCGCCGGTTTTCGGGGTCGGTTTCGTATGGCTGGATCTGTGATCCGGCAAAGCGAAAATGGACAGACGCATCGCCACAAGCCGGGTCGCCGCAGCGGATACGACAAAGGTCAGCATAGAGAGAAAAAACGCCGTGAGTGGAAATCCGGCAAGTTCAATAAACGCCGCTACGCCGTCCACGTAAGTCTCCCCTTGATGCATTGCAAAACGGCTTTACGCCCCCCGCAAGACCGTCGCGCGCACCCACCAATTTGGCTGCGCCGCCATCAGCTCCGCCGCAAGCGCTTGCGCGTCCCCCTGCTGTTCGCATACAGCGAAAACGGTTGCGCCGCTGCCGCTCATGCGAACAATACTTTCTGGCGCGACCGCTTGAAGCCGTTGCAAAATTTGGCCGATTTCCGGCGTCGTTTCAATGGCTGCGTCCGTTAAATTGTTGTAACTGCTTTCAATAAAACGCTTAAAGTCAACAAACCCGTCGAAGCGATCGGGCATAATCGCAGATCGGTTTTTTTCGCCGCCATTGTGTGTGTCAAAGACTTTAAAAACATCGCGCGTCGAGGTCGCAACGCCAGGATTGACAAGCACGACAGGAGCCGCGGGCGGGGCCGGGGCCGGCTCTAACGTCTCCCCGGCGCCCTTGGCGAGAACCGGCTGCGCGCGCAGACAGGCGGGCACATCGGCGCCGAGGGCGAACGCGAGCGCCTCGATTTGCGGCTGGGGCAAACGAACGCCCCATAAACGCTGCAAAAGCCGCAGAGCCGCCGCCGCATCGGCGGAGCCGCCGCCCATCCCGGAGGCCACAGGCAAGACTTTATGCAGCGTAAGATGCGCGCCCTTCGACACGCCGGCGGCCGAACGCAAAGCCTGCGCCGCCCGCATGACGAGGTTATCCTGCGGGTCGTCCGCCGCGAGCGCCGCACCGAAGGGTCCCTCGATGCTCAAAGACAGATCCGGCGCAAGACGCGCTGTCAGCCGATCGCCAAGCTCGGTGAAAACGATCAGGCTCTCGATATCATGGTAGCCGTCGGCGCGACGCGGCCCGACATGAAGGCACAGATTAAGTTTGGCCGGCGCGCGCTCCGTTAGAGCTTCAGCCTGCGTCAACGCGGCGCCTCGTCATCAAGCGCAGGCGCTTCATCAAGGCCGAACTCCAACTTGCGTTCCGCCTCAGCCGCCAGCTTCGGCTTCGGGTCGAGCTGCAGCACCCGCCGCCACTGAAAACGCGCTTCGATATAACGCCCGGTCCGCCAATAGGCGTCGCCAAGATGATCGTTGATCGTCGGATCGCCAGAGCTTAGCGCCGCCGCACGCTCAAGATGCGCGACCGCGGCGGCGTAGTCGCCGAGTTGGTAATACCCCCAGCCAAGACTGTCGACGATAGCGCCGTCCCGGGGTCTCAGCGCCACCGCCTTTTCAATCATGGCGAAGGCTTTTTGCAAGTTCTCACTGCGTTCGATCCAGGAGTAGCCGAGAAAATTAAGCACATACGGATTATCCGGCGCCGCATCGTAGGCGGTGAGAAGGTCCGCCTCCGCACCGGGCCAATCGTCGGCGCTGAGCTTGGCGGCGCCGCGGGCGAAATAATAGGGCCACACCGCATCGCCGGGCATATCGGCGAAGGCTGCGATAGCAGTGTCGTACACCGCAATGGCGTCATCGTGACGCTCGTCGACCGACAAAAGATCGCCGAGGCGCATGGCGGCATACGGATAATCCTGAACTCGCCCTTCGGTCAGCCGGGACAACATGGCGATCGCCTCGTCCGTGCGGTCCATGTCTTTCAATGCGTTCGCAAGGCCGATTTGCGCCGTCTCATAAACGGGCGTTCCGGGCCGCGCCTGCGCATAGGCGGCGACAGCGAGGTTTTGAAGATCGGCGCTCTCGTACATCTGGCCGATCAACGCATAGGCTTCGTCGAAATCGGGACGCAAGCGCAAGGCAAGACGTGCGTAAATCAGGGGCGTTTCAAGGCCTCGCTCCCCGGCGTGGGCGGCGGCGAGATTGAAAAACGCCATCGCCGCTCCGTCCGAAGCGGTCCGAACAAACGGCTCCGCCGCGCGGCCCGCATCGAGGCGCTTCAGGCCTTGCCAAGCATGAACATTGCGTCGGGTGCGTTCAATATCGGCCT